>CAXTTD010000038.1:0-14089 GCA_964246945.1 uncultured Solirubrobacteraceae bacterium
CGGGGGGGATCTCCCTGATCCCCGACTTCAGGAACTGGCGCACGGCGCCGGAGCCGGGCTGCACGACCACCGCGACCACGGCGGCGAGCTCGGCGACGTCGGTCTCCGACTGACCGACGCCGACCGTCTCCACGACGACAACGTCGAAGGCGACGGCGAGCGCGGTTGCGGCAGCGCGGGTGGCCGGGGCGAGGCCGCCGAGCCGGTCCCCGGCCGCGGTGGAGCGGATGAACAGTCCCGCGTCGTCGGGCGCGCGCTCGATCCGGGCGCGATCGCCGAGCAGCGCGCCGCCCGAGCGGCGGGAGCTCGGGTCGACAGCGAGCACCGCGCCCGTGCGCGCCTGTGCGCGCCAGGCAGCGGCCAGCCGGGAGAGCAGCGAGGACTTCCCGACCCCCGGAGGCCCGGTGATCCCCACCACGAGCCCCGGCGCCTCGCCGCCGAGCGCGGTGGGGGAGAGGGCGCCGAGCAGCTCGCCGGCCGCCGTCCGGTCCTCGGGGGCCCGGCTCTCGAGCAGGTTGAGCACCGCGGGCGCGGCCGTGAGGTCACGATCGCGCAGTCGCGCGGCGAGCTCGGCACCGGCGCGGGCCACGCTCACATCGCCGGGTGCCGCGCTCCCGCCGCGATCCGCGCTCACACCGCCGCGATCCGCGCTCACGCCGCCGCGATCCGCGCTCACACCGCCGCGATCCGCGCTCACACCGCGGCAGCGGCGTCGATCCCGTTGCGCTCCGCGACCAGGGTGACGATGTCGCCGATCATCCGGTTGAGGTCCCAATCCTTGGGGGTGTAGACCGCGGCGACCCCGGCCTCGCGCAGCGCCGCCGCGTCGGCGTCGGGAATGATACCGCCGACCACCACGGGGATCTCGCCGCCGCCCGCCTGCCGCAGCGCCTCGAGCACGCTCGGGATGAGCTCGGCGTGCGAACCGGACAGGATCGAGAGCCCGATCACGTGGACCCCCTCCTGCGCCGCGGAGGCGGCGATCTGAGACGGGGTGAGGCGGATCCCCTCGTAGACCACGTCGAGGCCCCCGTCGCGCGCTCGCACCGCGATCTGCTCGGCGCCGTTGGAGTGGCCGTCGAGGCCCGGCTTGCCGACTAGGAACTTCACTCGCCGGCCGAGCGCCTCGCTCACCCGCTCGACCTCCTCGCGCAGGGGGGCGAGGTCCTCGCTCGGAGGCGAGCTCGCCTCGCCGACGCCGGTGGGGGCTCGGTACTCGCCGAACACCTCGCGCAGCGTCTGGGACCACTCGCCGGTGGTGACGCCCGCCCGGGCGGCGGCGATCGACGGCTCCATGATGTTCTGCCCGGGGTCCGCCGCGGCGGCGGCGAGGTCCCTCAGGGCGGCGTCGACCGCGGCCCCGTCGCGCTGCGCCCGCCACGCATCGAGGGCGGCGCGCTGCTCGGCTTCGACCGCCGGGTCCACGACCATGATGCCGCCGTCGGCGTCCGCGGTGAGCGGTGAGGGTTCGGTCGAGGCGAAGCGGTTCATGCCGACCACGGTGAGCTCGCCGGTCTCGATCCGGCGCCAGCGTTCACGGTGGGACTCCACGAGCGAGGACTTCATGTAGTCCACGGCCTGCACGGCGCCCCCGAGCTCGGCGACCCGCTCGATCTCCGCACGGGCGCCCTGCAGGAGCTCGGCGACGAGGCCCTCCATCACATGTGAGCCCTCGAAGATGTCGGGGTACTCGAGCAGATCGGTCTCGTAGGCGAGAATCTGCTGCAGGCGCAGCGACCACTGCTGATCCCACGGCCGGGGCAGCCCCAGCGCCTCGTTCCACGCCGGCAGCTGCAGTGCGCGGGCGCGTGCGGAGCGCCCGAGGGTCACCGACAGCGCCTCGAGCGCGATGCGGTAGACGTTGTTCTCCGGCTGGGCTTCGGTGAGACCGAGCGAGTTCACCTGCACCCCATAGCGGAAGCGGCGCTGCCGGGGGTCCTGCACGCCGTAGCGTTCGATGCCGAGCGTCTCCCACAGTTGCGACATCGCCCGCAGCTTGGCGTGCTCCTCGATGAAGCGCACGCCGGCGTTCACGAAGAACGAGATCCGGCCGAACACGTCGCCCATGAGCTCCTCGGGAACGCGCTCGCGCACCGCGTCGAGCACGGCGATCGCGTTGGAGATCGCATAGGCGATCTCCTGCACCGGGGTGGCGCCGGCCTCCTGCAGGTGGTAGGAGCAGATGTTGATCGGGTTCCACCGCGGGACGTGGGTGACCGTGTAGGCGATCGTGTCGGCGATCAGCCGCATCGAGGGGCCGGGCGGGAACGCGTAGGTCCCGCGGGAGAGGTACTCCTTGAGGATGTCGTTCTGGGTCGTGCCCTGCAGGGCCTCGGCGGCGACGGGCGGGTCCTGCTGCTCGGCGGCGGCGATGTACAGCGCGAGCAGCCACGCCGCGGTGGCGTTGATCGTCATCGACGTGTTCATCGCGTCGAGCGGAATGCCATCAAGGAGCGTGCCCATGTCGCCGAGATGGGCGATCGAGACCCCGACCTTGCCGACCTCGCCGCGAGCGAGCTCGTGATCGGGGTCGTAGCCCGTCTGGGTCGGGAGGTCGAAGGCGACGGAGAGTCCGGTCTGACCCTTCTCGAGGTTGCGCCGGTAGAGCTCGTTGGAGCGCCGGGCGTCGGAGTGGCCGGCGTAGGTGCGGATCACCCACGGTCGGTCGGGCTGCTCGAGCCGCGGACTCGGTGGGTCGCTCATCAGCGACATCGTAGGGGAGCGGCGATACCCCGTTCGGGGCGCAGGCCGCCTCACCTGCGACAATCTTCACCCTCGAGGCGCACCCGGCGGTGCGCACGACCGCCCTTCAGCGAGGATCGAACCATGCCCGACCAGAGCTCCGCCGCCACCGAGCACGCGTTGTTGCAGGAGATCACCGCGCCGCTGCAGACGCTGCCCGACGATCCGCTCGCCCTCGTCGAGGCGGAGTTCCCCACCGCGATGCGCGGCTACGACCGCCATGCCGTCGATGACTACGTCGCGCAGGTGAGCGAGCTCGTCGCCGAGCTGCATGCGACCCGGTCACCGGAGGCCGCGGTCCGCAGAGCGCTCGAGCGGGTCGGAGACCAGATCTCGGGGATTCTGCAGCGTGCCCACGAGACCGCCGAGTCGATCACCGCGCAGTCGCGGGCCGAGGCCGAGGACCGCCTCGAGCAGTCGCGGCGCGAGGCGGCGACGATGATCGACGCCGCCGCCCAGCGGGTGCGGGAGCTCGACGCCGACGCCGATCGGATCTGGGCCGAGCGCCAGCGGATCGTCATCGACGCCGAGGATCTCTCCGTGCAGCTCGCCGCCGTCGCCCGCGAGGCCGCGGAGCGCTTCCCGGTCGAGGATCCGCGGGGCGCAGAGCCGGAGGCAGAGGAGGAGCCCCAGCGGTTGGTCGAGCCGGAGACCGCGGGTGAGACGGAGCCGCTGGACGACCCCGAGGTCTCGGGTGAAACGGAGCCGGGGGTCGAGCCCGAGCTGTTGGTCGAGCCGGAGCCCGCCGACGAGACGGAGCCTGTCGCGTCTGCGGAGGCCGAGGCGGACTCGGCGGCCCTCCCGCGGCTCACCGATGACGACTCGACGCAGATCACCGAGGACGACTCGACGCGGATCATTCCGCCGGCGTCCGACGCCGCCCAGCATCGCCACGACGGCTGAGCCCCACCGGTGAGGGTCATCGACCTCATGCATCTGGGTCGTCCGCGGGCGATCGGGGCGTGGCTCGACGGCGACGTGATCATCGACTGCGGGCCGACCTCGACCCTGCCGGCCCTGCTGGAGGGTCTCGGCGACGCGCGGCCGGCGGCGCTGCTGCTCACCCACATCCACCTCGACCACGCCGGCGGCGCCGGAGCGCTCGTCGCCCGCTGGCCCGAGCTGCCGGTGTACGTCCACGAGCGTGGCGCGCGCCACCTCGCCGACCCGAGCCGGCTGCTGGCGAGCGCGGAGCGTCTCTACGGGGGAGAGCTCGAGGCGCTGTGGGGGCGGATGGACGCGGTCCCGGCCGAGAACCTGCACGCGCTGCGCGGCGGGGAGACGATCCTCGGTGCGTATGAGGTCGCCTACACCCCGGGACACGCGTCCCACCACGTGAGCTTCCGGCGGGGGGCGGTGGCGTTCGTCGGCGATGTCGCCGGCGTGCGAATCCTCCCCGAGGCGGTCGTCGTCCCGCCGACCCCGCCGCCCGACATCGACCTCGAGGCGTGGCACGCCTCGGTGGCGACCGTGCGCGGCTGGGCCCCCGAGCGCCTGGCGATGACCCACTTCGGCGAGGCGCGCGACGTGGCCCCGGTGCTCGACGAGCTCGAGGGCCGGCTCGACGCGTGGGCGGCGCTCGCCCGGGCGCACGACCGCGAGCGGTTCATCGAGCTCACCGCGGCTGAGCTCACCGCTGCCGATGCGCCCGAGCAGGCCGCGGTATACGGCAGCCCGGCGCGTCTCGGGGAGTATCACGACGGTCTCGCACGCTATTGGGCGCGGCGTGCGGGAAGGGTATCCTCGGCCTGATGCCATTGACGGTCGAACGGCCTCGCCTCGGCGGTCCCGGCAGCGGGCTGGAAGGCGCCTGGCGGGTCGTCGTGCTCAACGACGATCACAACACCTTCGATCACGTCGCCGAGACGCTCGCCCGCGTCCTGCCCGGCACCTCGCTCGCCGACGGCTACCGAAACGCGGACCGCATCCACAATCACGGTCTCGCGATCGTGTGGACCGGCCCGCGCGAGGACGCCGAGGACTACTGGACCCAGCTCGAGGACGCCGGCCTCACCATGGGCCCCCTGGAAAACGGCTGAGCCTGACGCGGCGTCTCGACGCGCGTGGCGGCGTCGGGATTCGCTCGTGGGCAAACCAGCCCGCTCGCTCATCCCTCCTGGCCACACACGCCGAGCCGTCCACCTCAGACCCAGCCGGGGGCTGGGGTATTGCTCAGGCGGCGAGCTCGCTCGGCGCGGCGACGCGCGGCGCCTTCGGCATCAGCTTCTCCGCCTGGCGCTCGGGGCTGATCCGCACGACGTTGCGAATGATGTGGAGCTTCTCGAGCAGCGAGATGAGCAGCCCGGTCGGGTCGGCGAGCCGCTCGGAGACGGTGAGGCCGTGGAACGCCGAGGTGGGGAAGGCGTGGTGATTGTGGTGCCAGGCCTCGCCCATCGAGAACGGGGCGAGCCAGAACACGTTGCGCGACTCGTCCTCGACGTCGAAACGCCGGCGGCCGAAGAAGTGGCAGACCGAATTGATCGACCAGGTGATGTGGTGCAGCAGGAAGACGCGCACGAAGCCCGCCCACAGCAGCGTGGTGAGCGCTGCGCCGAGCCCGCCGCCCAGCCACCAGCCGAGGCCGAACGGGAGCACGAAGCCGAGCACCACGATCGGGAAGAACAGCCTGTCCATGGCGCGCACGGTCCGGTCGCGGAGCAGGTCGGGGGCGAAGCGCTCGCGTTCGGCGGTGCCGACGGTCTCGAACAGCCAGCCGACGTGGGCGTGCCACAGGCCCTGGACCGCGCCCTTGAATCCCGGTCCGAAACCATGCGGCGTGTGAGGATCGCCGTCCTGGTCGGTGAACGCGTGGTGCTTGCGGTGGTCGGCGACCCAGGTGATCACCGAGCCCTGCATCGCCATCGCGCCCATCGCGGCGAGCACCGCACGGAACGCCGCGGAGGACTCGAACGAGCGGTGGGTGAACATCCGGTGGTAGCCGAGCGTGATCCCGAGCGCGGTGATCACGTACAGCACGCCCATCACGATCAGCTGGGTGGGACCGACCGCCTTATGCCAGAGCAGGACGATCGCGGCGACGAGGCCGATCACGGGGAGCGGCACGCCGACCAGGTTGATGATCTTGTGGCCGCGGCTCATCTTCATCTCGGGTTCCATGAAGATGACCTTACGCAACAGGCACGCAACTTTCTCCTAGTCTTGGCACGACATGGTCCCGGAAATTCATAGCGATCCTATGAAAATCGACGACTACCCGTGGTATCAGCTCGATCCGGCGATCGTCCCGGTGCTACGTCCGGTGCTCGACGAGACCGCCGAGGAGATGATCCAGGCGGTGGTCGCGAGCGTGCCCGCGTACGCGCGGCCGGTCGAGGGGAACTTCGGTCTCGGCATCATCGCGGGCGTGCAGGCGGCGCTCAGCCACCTGCTCGCCGAGATCGAGGAGAGCGGCCCGGTGGGACGCCCCGACGTGTACCGCGCGCTCGGCCAGGGGGAGATGCGGGCGGGCCGCTCGCTCGACTCGTTGCTCACCGCCTACCGGATCGGCGCCCGGGTCGCCTGGCGGCGTTTCGCCGCCGCCGGGGTGCGGGCGGGTCTTGATCCCGACACGCTGTATCTGCTCGCCGAGGGGATCTTCGCCTACATCGACGTGCTGTCGGCCGAGTCGGCGGCAGGCTACGCCGCCGAGCAGTCCGCGGCCGCCGGCGAGGCCCAGCTGCGTCGACGCCAGCTGGTGCGGATGCGCGGCCGGGTGCCGCGGGCCGACGCGGACGGGGTGGGCTCCGCGGCCGCGGCCGCCGAGTGGCCGTTGCCGCGGATGCTCGCGGTGGTGGCGATGACCGGCGAGGGCCGCGAGTCCGCCGCCACCCGACTCCCGATGGGGACGATCAGCGAGGATTTCGGCGAGCTCACCTGCGCGGTGATCTCCGACCCCGACGGACCCGGCCGCCGGGCCGAGATCGAGCGCGCGATCCTCGAGGCAGGGGTCGTCGCGGGCCTCGGCACGAGCGCCGAGTGGGGCCGAGCGGCGCTCAGCTTCGCCCGCGCGCGCGCCGTGCTCGCGCTCGCCGGGGGAAACGGGAACCCGCCTGCCCGTCCTGGCCTCATCGCGGCGGGCGAGAACGCCGGGCGGCTGCTGCTCGCCGCCGACCCGGCGCTCGCCGCCGAGCTCGCCGCGGACACGCTCGCGCCGCTGCTCGCTCAAGCCCCGGGGGCGCGCCGGCGCCTGCGTGAGACGCTCGAGGTGTGGCTCGCCGAGCAGGGACGGCTCGCCCAGGTCGCCGACCGGCTCGGCATCCACGTGCAGACCGTCCGCTATCGCCTCGGGCGCCTGCGCGAGCTGTTCGGCCCCGTGCTCGACGATCCCGACGGCCGCTTCTGGCTCGAGCTGTCGCTGCGCGTCGCCCCGAACCCGGACCGCACGCCCGCGAGCGGGGCGGCAGTCGAGGAGTGAGCCGGCGCCCCGCAGTCGACGTCTGAGCGGCCGGGCCGGAGGGCCCGTCCCGTCGCGCGCGGTTCAGCTCGGCGCGGGTGGGTCGCGGTCCTCGCCGGAGAGGGCGAGCAGCGCCAGGTCCTCGCGGAACACCTCCTGATAGAAGCGCAGGATGTGAGCCCGGACCGCCTCGCGAGCCCCGGTGGGGTCGTGGGCCTCGATCCGCTCGACGATCACCACATGTTCGCCGATCAAGCGGTCGCGCTCCGCTCGCCAGTCCTCGAGCCGGGTGAGGCCGCGGACCATCGCGCGGGCGATCAGGCCCCGGATCGTCTCCATGAAGAGCGTGAGCAGCGCGTTGCCCGAGATGCGGGCGAGCTCGAGGTGGAAGTTCGCGTCGATCCTGTGGTAGTCGGCGATGGTGTCGGTCGCCCGCTGGTCGGCGATCAGCGCGTACAGCTCCGCGGTGCCCACCGACTCGAGCTCGGCGGCGCGGGCCACCGACTCCGCCTCCAGCACCGCACGCAGGTCGACGAAGTCGAGCATCGGGATCTGGCCGAGCCCGGTGTGAAAGCGCAGCGTGCTCGCGAGACCTTCGCTCGCCCGGTCGGTGACGGTCGAGCCCGAGTCCGCCCCGTGGCCGCGGCGGGCGACGACCACCCCGAGCGTCTCGAGCACGCGCAGCGCCTCGCGCACTGACGCGCGGCTCACCCCGAAGCTCTCCGCGAGCTCACGCTCCCCGGGCAACCGGTCGCCGGCCGACAGCTCGCCCACCGCGATCGCCCGCTCGATCTGCAACAGGATTTCCTCGTAGGCTCTGCGCTGGGGCAAAGCCTGGAAGGTGACCTTCGTCCCGTTGGCGTGATCGGACTTCGAGGTCATGGGACGCCCAGTTTAGGGACGGTCCGGAAAGGAGACGGTGTGTGCCTAGCCCGCGAGGAACCTGAGGTGATCGACCTGAAGTGGCTCGGCGGCCCGCGCCGGATTGCCTCGTGGTGGACGGGTGAGGTGCTGGTCGACTGCGGCCCGTCGACGACCGCGCAGACGCTGATCGAGATACTCGGCGATCGTCGTCCGCGGGCATTGCTGCTCACCCACATCCACTTCGACCACGCCGGGGCGGCCGGTGACCTGGTCGCCCGCTGGCCCGATCTCGAGGTCATCGTGCACGAGCGCGGCGCCCGCCATCTCGCCTCCCCTGAGCGCCTGGAGGCGAGCGCCCGTCGGGTGTTCGGGGATCTCTTCGACGAGCGCTTCGGTTCGCTCACCCCGATCCCGCAGGAGAACCTCACCGTGGTGGAAGGCGGAGAGCTTGTCCACGGCCTGCGCGTGCTCTACACCCCCGGCCACGCCGTGCATCACGTCGCCTACCTCGATGAGGCCACCGGCCACGCGTTCCCCGGCGACGTCACCGCGATGCGCCTGCGGGAGGGCGGTCCGGTGCTTCCGCCGACCCCGCCGCCGGATATCGACATCTCCACCTGGTTGTCCTCGATCGAGACCGTGCGGGAGCGCGCGCCCACCTGGCTCGGGCTGCCGCACTTCGGCGCGGTGCGCGATGCGGCCGCGCACATCGACGCGGCCGTCAAGGCCGTGCGCGGCCACGCTGAGGCCGCCGAGCGGCTCGACGAGGCCGGCTACGTGCAGTGGGCGCGCAAGGCGCTCGGCGCGGACGCGGAGGAGAACGACACCGTCTCTCCCCTCCCGCAGAACTACGCCGGCCTCGCGCGCTGGCTGCGCCGCCGCGACGAGCAGGTCAGCTCCGGGTGAGCTCTCGATTGTCGGTGACCCGCCGGGACTTGTGCTCAGAGCGTTCGAAAGTGTTCGCGTCGACGACCTCGATGTCGGCGCGGACCCCGAGCACCCCCTGCAGGCCGGAGGCGATCCGCTTCTGAAAGCCGTCGGGCTCGGAGAGCTCGCATTCGACCTGGACGAGCAGCTCGTCCATCGACCCGGAGCGGCTCACGATCACCCGGTGCTCGCCGCCGTAGCCGTCGACGGTGCGCAGGTAGTTGTCGATCTCGATCGGGTAGATGTTCTCTCCGCGGACGGTGAACTGGTCGTCGATCCGGCCGTAGACGCCCTCGGGGAACCGCGGGTAGGTGCGCCCGCAGGGGTTCTCCTCCATCGTCCAGCGGGTGAGGTCGCCGGAGGCGAGGCGGATCATCGGCTGCGAGGTCCGCTCGAGGTGGGTGTAGACGGGCGTTCCCTCCTCGCCGTAGGGGACGGTCCGGAAGCTCTCGGCGTCGCACACCTCGTGCCAGACGATGTCCTGCCAGAGCATCATCCCCTCCGGTGTGCCGGCGGTGGCCGCCGCCGACATGAACGGCGTCATCTCGGCCATCGTCCCGGTGTCGATGACGGTCGCTCCGTAGGCCTCCTCGATCTGCCGGCGCACCGAGGGCACCGAGGCGCCCGGTTCGCCGGAAAAGAACATCACCTTCAGTCCGAAGTCCTTCGGGTCGACGCCCTCCTCGGCGGCGACCTCGGCGAGGCGCAGCGCGTAGGACGGCGTCGCGTAGAAGCCCTTGGGCTGGCAGCGCAGCAGCCACCCCACCGCGCGGCCGCTCATGCCGCCACCGCCCGCGCCGTAGGGGAACACCTTGCAGCGCAGACGCTCGGCGCCCGACATCGCCCCCCAGGAGCCGAGGTAGAGGCTGAAGATGGCCGAGATGAACACGCCGTCGCCGGGGCGCAGGCCCATGCCCCACATGATCCGGGCATGGTTGTTGGCGACCACCTGCCAGTCGCGGCGGCCCATCGCGAACGCGGTCGGGGTGCCGGTCGTGCCCGAGGTGCCGTGGATGTGGTGGATCTCGGAGTCCGGCACGCACACGTAGTTGCCGAACGGCGGATGGTCCTCCTGGGAGCTGCGCAGCTCCTGCTTGGTGACCACCGGCACCTGCTCGAAGGCGTCGAAGGAGGTGACGTCGCCGGGCTCAAGGCCGGCCGCGTCGTACTTGCGGCGATAGAACGACGAGCTGTCGTAGGCGTACTGGATCACCTCGCGCAGGCGGACCAGCACTGCGGCGTCACGCTGCTCGGGATCCATCGTCTCGCGGTCGGGGAACCAGTAGGGCGAGTCCGCCAGCGGCAGATAGCTCTCGTCGTACTCGGTGGGAAATGTCCACTCCTCCATTGCACTCCCTCTCACTCGTGGGCTCTTCGCGTGACCGCGTTCCTCATCTGGCGCGCCGGGGCTCAAGCTCGGCGCTCAACTTCCCGCTCGTTCCACGGCACGAGCGCCTGGTAGTCGGGCACCCAGCCGAGGCCCTTGCCAGCGTCGGGCGACGGGGCGTCCTGGCTGACCACGACGTCGATCAGCGCGGGCGCGTTCTCGAACGCCCGGGCCACCGCGCCGACGAGTTGCTCGGGGTCGGTCACCCGCTCCCCGTGCGCGCCGAGGCCGCGGGCCAGCGCGGCGTAGTCGCAGTCGCCGAGCTCGGTTCCGATCACCTGGCCGTAGTTCTCGAGCTGGTCGTAGCGTTCGATGTTCCAGGCGCGGTTGTTGGCGACCACGACCACGATCTTTGCCCCGTGGCGGACGGCGGCATCGAGCTCCATCGCGTTGATCCCGAACGCGCCGTCGCCCGTGGCGACGACCACCGGCCGGTCGGGGTAGGCGAGCGAGGCCGCGATCCCGAACGGCACGCCGACGCCGAGGCAGCCGAGCGCCCCGGGGTCGAGGTAGCGCCAGCCGCGCAGGCCGAGCCGGGCGAAGCTGAGGAAGTCCCCGCCGTCGGCAACCACGATCGCGTCCTCGTGGCCAGCGGCGTCGACCGCCGCGAGTGCACGGTTGGGGTGCATCAGCCCGTCGGAGCCGGGTCCCGCGCTCGCCATCCCCTTGCGGTAGGCCCGGGACTTCTCGATGTGCTTCTCGTGCAGGCCGGCGACCCACTCCCGGTCGGGCGCGGACGCGCCCGCGAGCGCGTCGGCGAGCGCGGCGAGCGCGTACCCGGGGTCCGCGAGCAGCTCAGCGTCGCCGCGGCGGTTGTCGACGAGCTCAGAGGCGGTGTCGGAGATCCGCACGAAGCGGGCCTCGGGGAACACCGCGGGCGAGCCGAAGCCGAGCTGGAAGTCGAGCTGGCGACCGACGGTGAGCACAAGGTCGGTCTGCGACATCGCCGCCGAGCGCATCGCGCCCACCACCGACGGGTGGGACTCCGGTACGAGGCCGCGGCTCTCCTGGGTGTCGAGGTAGGCGGCGCCGCTCGCCTCGAGGAAGCGCACGAGCTCGTCGGGACCGGCGGCCCGGGCACCGCGGCCGGAGATCACGAGCGGACGCCGCGCCGCGGCGACCAACGTCGCCGCGGCGCTCACCTCGTGAGGGTCGGGCAGCGGACGACGCCGGGGCTTGCCGCGCATGTGCTCGTCGGCGATGAGCGCCGGCGGGACCTCGGCGCGCAGGACGTCGGTGGGGATCTCCACGTATACCGGACCGGGCTCGCCGCGGTCGCCCTCGGCCCGAGCCCACGCCTCATCGAGCTCGCGCGGTAGCTGCTCGGCGACGAGCAGGGTGCGTGACAGGCGCGTGACCGGCTGGAGGATCTCGACGTGGGGGAGATCCTGCAGCGGACCCATGTTCTTCTGGAAGGTGGGCGGGCAGCCGCCGATCACGATCAGGGGGATCCGCGACACCGAGGCGTTGGCGACCGCGGTGACGGTGTTGGTCACCCCGGGCCCGGCGGTGACCAGGGCAACGCCCATCTCGCCGGTGAGCTCGCGGTGGGCGTGGGCCATGTGCACGGCGGCGCCCTCGTCCCGGACGTCGACGATGCGCACGCCGAGCTTGTGCAGCTCGTCCCAGATCGGCTGGATGTGGCCGCCCTGCAGGCCGAACACGCGGTCGACTCCTCGGCCGTGCAGGAACCGGGCCGCGACCACCGCCGCCGCGGGCCGCTCCACGCCGGCCGTTCCGTCAGTCGACACACTTTCCAGCGTCACGTTTCCAGCCTCCAGATGTCACTCGCGAGTGTCATCGAAGCCTACCGCATCCACGGTGTCTCACACCGGCCTCGGGAGCCCGCTTATGGGTGCCATTGGGGCAGCATTGGCAGACGTTGCGACAACCCGGGTGAACCTTGACGTCCGCGACCATGGAATCGAAGATTCCTGTTCGAGAGGAGACATCTTGGACTCCCCTGCGCCGGTGCGCCCAGGGGGTCTGGGCCACCGGCAATGTCAGGGAGAGAGGTCCGTGATGAAGCAGCGCAGCGTTCCGTGGTATGTGTTCGGCCTGGCCAATCTGATCGTGGTGGTCGGGTTCGCACTGGGCTTCTGGTACCTGCTCATCGATCCCCACACGAGCCTCGTGGCCAGCTACGCCGAGCCGTTCGACGAGCTCCTGTTCTGGGCGATCCTGATGGTCGTCTTCTTCGGGTTCAATCTCGAGTTCCACGGGTTCGAGCGGATGCCCCAGCCACTGCGCGGTCTGGTGCTGATCGGGGTGATCGTGGGCCTCACGTTCGGCATCACCTACCTGTTCGAGGGATGGGGCCACTTCAACCCCGAGTTCTCGAGTGGGGTGAAGATGGGTAACGGGTTCTTCGCGGCGGCCCTGTACGTGCTGTTCGGCTTCTACACCTATCTCACGGTGGTGATCAACTGGGATCACTGGCCGTGGCGCCATCTCGGCCTCTCACAGCCATGGCTGGGCATCGCCGAGATCGGGACCGTCACGGGTCCGACGGTCGTGCTCTACGCCCTGTTCGGGTCTCCCAACCTCGCCGTGTGGACCAAGCCGATGCGCAACCTGCTCGATGTCCCGACGACGATCGGTGTCGTCTACTCGATCATCCTCGCGGTGATCATCACGGGGTTGCTCACCGAGAACTGGCCGTGGCGGCTGGCCGCAGCGGGCGGAGAGACGGAGGTCTCACGAGGCGGGCGACAGGCGCTGGCGTCCCTGATCGGCAACATCGCTGTGGGGATCGGGATCTACTTCGTGTTCCGCGTGCTCGTGGGCGCGATCATGGGCCACACGTTCCGCCTGCTGTCGGTCAACGGCAACGAGTACCCCGCCGAGCTGGGGGTGTGCTGGTCGTTCTGGATGATCATCTGGGCCAACGCCTTCGACAACCGACCGACCGGTTTCTCGATGGGCGTCAACTACGCCGTGCGGATCGCGGTGACGCTGGGCCTGGCGGTCGGCACCTTCATCCTCTACTCCTACGTGCTCGCGCCGCACATCCTGGGCGAGCCGGTCGTCGCGGGGCATGTGTACGGCAACGCGCTGGGGTGGATGGACTGGCTGATCCTGTGGATCCTGTTCTACGTGGTGTGCCTCGGCTCGTTCGGGATCCCCGGTCTGCCCGAGGTGTCCGCCGACGAGCCCGAGGCGATGGAGGAGATCCTCGAGGAGCGCGAGGCGGCGGTGCCCCGGGCGGCCGTGCACGACTGACCGAGTCGCGTGAGCTCAATAACCGCGGGCGGCCTCTGATCGAGTCGTCCTGGAGGGGCGAGTCGGGCCGGGGGCGCCTTCAGGCGCCCCGACCTCCGCCGGGGCGGCGCGCGCTTGCAGGAGCGGCAGCGGTGCGACGACGCGCCCGCGGGATCGCGCAACCGGGCGCAGCGTCGGCGCAGGTTGCGTGATTGTGCTGACCGGGTTGGGCTGATCGCACGACGGGCGGGCCGGCGCGTTGGGGGTTGTGCGCTCGTGCGGGCGGGGGCGCGACGGCTCGCCCAACCCCGGGGCGGGGGGGGGGATGTGAGCGGGTGCGACCGGGGGGCCCCGCGCCGCGGCCCGCGCGGGCGCCCCCCCCCCCCCCCCCCCGGGTCGGCGGGGGCGATGTGAGCGATTCCTACCTGGGGCCACCGCTCCGCGTCCCGCGCGTCAGGTCGCCGCGCCCCGCATGCCCGCCTCGCGGTGGGTACGCGCCGGGGACGGGCGACGCGCCGGGGACGGGCGATGGCCCTGGAACGGGCGATGGCCCTGGGACGGGCGACGCCCCGGAG
>CAXTTD010000039.1:0-13874 GCA_964246945.1 uncultured Solirubrobacteraceae bacterium
GAGCGGGGCTCATGTCAACGCGCGCGAGCGTCCCGCCGCCGCTCGTGCCCGGTGCGCTGGGCGACCGTGCCCCGCTGGTCGGCGCGATGGAGGCCGCCTTCGCCCCGGTGCTCGCCGACCCGCCGCTCGTCTCGCGGTAGCCGCTCACCCACCCGCCGCGGATCCTCCAGGGCATGGCGATCCTGGCTGCAGGGCCGGGCCGCGCTCAGAGCGGCACGCTGACCTTGGCCAGCAGCCTGGAGAGCTGCGTCCGCTCGCGAGCTGTGAGCTGATCGATCCCCGAAGCGGCGCCGGTCGATGAGAACAACCGCTGCCGAACGCGTCGGCCGGCATGGGTGAGGACGAGGATGCGGATCCGTCGATCGGTCGGGTCGACGGTGCGGCGGGCCAGGCCCGCCGTCTCGAGCCGTTCGCTGATCAGCGTGACATTCGATCGATCGCACCCGAGCAGCGTCGAGAGCTGCATGAGAGGGGTGCCGTCCGGCTCGGTGGACCAGAGCGCGGCGGCCATCCCGTGCGTGAGGTGCAGTTCATCCAGCAGGGTGCTGATGCGGCTCTCCATGAGCGTGGACACCCCGAGCAGCTGACGGACGAGCTGCTCATGATCTTCGCGGGTGGCTGCGTCGTCGCGAGGCGGGGTATCCGCGGCCATCGCTCGAGCCTAGGACGCCGGGACCATCGCTTGATATATTCAAGTAATAGCTTGATGATCTCAAAGATACGGAGCGGCTTTGTTCTCACCCTCAACAGCTCGAAGTCCCGCAGCGGTACAGCTCACCGTCGATGTCGACGGACGGAAGCGAACGATGCACGTCCTGGGCGACGATCGGCCGGGCGGCCCTGCGATTCTCGTCTTCCATGGGTCCAATCAGACCGGTGTGGGGTTTCGTCGCTTCTCCGGTGGGGTGCTGGACCGCCTGACCGCGGGTGGTGGCGTGCTCGCCTATCTCGACGGGTATCGGAAGAACTGGAACGACGCTCGGCGGTCGTCGAGGTTCCCCGCGCGACGTGACGACGTCGACGACGTCGGCTTCGCGAGAGCGGCCGCCCGCGAACTCGCCGGTCGCTACGGCGTCCCCGGCGATCGCTTCTACGCCGTGGGTTTCTCGTCCGGAGGCGCCCTTGTCCTGCGACTGCTCCTGGAAGCCGCCGACGCCCTCGTCGGTGCCGCGGTCATCTCGGCGACGATGCCCGCCCCCGCCAACCTGCTCGACATCGACCGCGGAGCCCGACCGGTACCGACCGCGGTCATTCACGGCACGCGCGATCGACTGGTCCCCTACGACGGGGGCATGGCAAGCCTCTGGGGCGTGCGGCCCCGGGGTCTCGGGCTGTCGGCCATGGACACCACCCGAGCCCTGGCCCTGAGAAACGGCATCACCGACCCCCCGACGACACTCCCGATACCGGAGCTCGACGACGGCAAGACCGCAATCGTGCGCACGTCCTTCGCCCAACCCGGGCATGCCCCCGTCGTCCTGTACTCGGTCCACGGAGGTGGCCACAGCGTCCCGGGACCCAGATCCGCTCCGTTCTTCATGGGCCGGACCGCCCACGGGCTCGTGGCCGGGCGATGCCAGCGCCGACGTCTGCACGCGGGCGAGGCCGCGCGCGGCCGCCTGACGTCCCGTCCGGCCGGTTCGGCGGCAGCCGAGGCACCCCGGCGGTGCCGGCCCGGCGCGTGCCCGGCCGGGCCCAGCGCGAGTCGCTGCCGGCGCGGTCAGGCGTCGAAGTGGGTCCGCAGGGCCCGGGCCCGCTCGCGGATCTCCCGGCGCTCGGGCTCGGGGATCCGGTCGAGGTTCCCGAGCACCGGTCCCATCCGGTGGTTGGCGGCGAGCGCCGCCCGGTTGCGCGACAGGAAGTCCCAGTAGAGCGTCGTGAACGGGCACGCGTCCTCGCCGACGCGCGCCCCCGGCGCGTACCGGCAGCCTGCGCAGTAGGTCGACATGCGGTCGACGTAGCGGCCGCTCGCCGCATAGGGCTTGGTCATCATCTCACCGCCGTCGGCCCAGGTGGCCATCCCGAGCACGTTGGGGGCCATCACCCAGTCATAGCCGTCGATGAACGCGCGGTGATACCAGTCGAGCGCGGCGCGCGGCTCGGTGCCGCACAGCAGCACGAGGTTGCCGAACAGCATCAGCCGCTCGATGTGGTGGGCGTAGGCGGTCCGCCGCACGCCGCCGACCGCGTCGGCGAGGCACGCCATCGAGGTCTCGCCGGTCTCCAGCACGTCGGGCAGCGGCCCCCGGGCGCGCAGCGCGTTCATGGAGCCCCAGCGCGACTCGCGGTACCAGTACAGGCACCACACGTATTCCCGCCAGCCGATCACCTGGCGGATGAACCCCTCGGCGCTCTGCAGCGGCACCTCGCCAGCGCGGTAGGCGTCCTGCGCGGCCTGCGCGACCTCGAGCGGATCCAGCAGCCCGAGGTTGAGCGAAGAGGAGAGCAGCGAATGCCACAGCGTCCGCTCCCCGCCGACCATCGCGTCCTGGTAGGGCCCGAATGACGGCAGCGCGTTGCGCACAAACCGCCGCAGCGCCCGCAGCGCCTGGGCGCGGTCGGCCGGCCAGCGGCGCGGACCGTCCTCACCCCACGTGTCCACGTCCAAGCGGTCGAGCTCGCGGCGCACGGCGATGTCGTGATCGCCCTCGCGGGGCCGGTAGGGCGCGGGCATCTGCGGGCCCAGCAGCGAGTCGCCCGGCGGCGGCCGGCGGTTCTCGGCGTCGAAGTTCCAGCGCCCGCCGCACGGCGCCTCGCCGTCCATGAGCAGGTCGTGGCGACGGCGCTGGTCGCGGTAGAAGTGCTCCATCACGAGGCGCGTGGGGCGGTGGGCCCTGGGGGTGAACGCGTCGAGGTGGTAGAGGAACCGCGAGCGGGCGAGGCGGGCTACGCCGTCGAGCGCGGCAAGCGCGCGCCGGCCCGCGGCGCTGCTCGGCGCGAGCAGCCGCACCCGCTCGGGGCGGTGGCGGGCCCGATGGCGACGCAGGCCCTCGGCGAGCGAGTCGGCGCGCACGAAGTCAACTGTCATCCCCCGCTCGCGCAGGTCGTCGGCGAAGTGGCGCATCGCGACGAGCACCAGGTGCAGCTTCTGGCGGTGGAAGCGCTTGGCGGCGAGGGCCGCCGTAGCCTGCAAGAGCAGCACCCGGTAGGCCCCCTAGAGCGCCGGGTTGCGCAGTGAGAGCTGGTCGCCGAGGACCCACGCGGTGGTACCGGCCATGGTGCTCAGGCTGCCCCTCGCGGCGGGTCGGCAACCCGACCGGCGTCAGCCGACGATCAGCTCATTCAGCACGGCTTCCGTGGTGCGTGGCCCGCCGGTACGGTCGGGGAACCGAACGGTCGTGCGCATGATGCGGGGAGGGTGTATCGCGGGGGCGAACTCGAGATCGCCGGTGGTGTCGCGGACGGTTTGCCATGCCCCAAGCGCCGGTCCGGCGGGCGTCGCGACCTCGATTTGCATGCCCTCGGAGGGGCTGTCGCCGTCGCCGACCAAGCCGGTCGCCAGACCGTCGAATACGTCCGCCAGGTGACCGCGAAGCACGTGCCGGCTCGTCAGCTCGAGGGTGACGGTGACGGCGCTTCCGCCGGGTGGCGCCGAGCGGAACCAGGCCGACCCTGGCGGCGGTGATGTGGCGCGGGCCCAGCACTCGATCGCGGGGTGTGCAGGCTCGCGTCGACCTGCTGACGAGGTGGCGCCACCCGCAGGCGAGCCTGACCGAGGCCGCCGCGGTGCGATCGTGAGCGAAGCCGAGCCAGTCAGAGCGCACGGGCGTGAACCGTCAGACCATCGTCCCCCGCGATGGCTCCGCGGACGCGACGGCGCGCGGCGGCACCGTGAGGCTGGGGTCGAGCCCCACCGCCGGCGGACCGTCGCCGGCGCGCCGGCGCGCGAGCAGCGTCCCCGTGAACGTGGCTCCCGCGCCGGGCTCGCCCTCGGCGCTCACCGTACCCCCGTGACGCTCGGCGATCTTGCGGCACAGCGCGAGGCCGATACCCGTGCCGTCGTAGTCCGCGCGGCCGTGCAGCCGCTCGAACACCCGGAAGATGCGCTCCTGATCCTGGGGCGCGAAGCCGATCCCGTTGTCGCGAACCGTGATCTCGACGCGGTCGCCGTGACGCCGGCTGGCGACCGTCACCTGTGGCGGTACGTCCGCGCGGCGGAACTTGAGCGCGTTGGCGAGAGGTTCTGCACGAGCTGGCGCATCTGCGGCGCGTCGGCCTCGATCGTCGGCAGGGCGCCCACGTCGACGCTCGCGCCGGAGCCACCGCGGCCTCGAGGTCGTCGAGCACCTCGGTGATCACCCGGGCGAGATCGACGGGCGCCAACCCGCGTCCGCCAGAAGCCGTCCTCGAGAACGTGAGCAGGTCATCGATCAGGGTCAGCATGCGGGTGGCGGACGCGTCGGCGCGCCGCAGGTAGTCCTGACCCTGCTCGGAGAGCCGCTCGGACTCGGCGCTCACCACCCGGGCGGTGAACGACCTCACCTTGCGCAGCGGCTCCTGGAGATCGTGGGAGGCAATCGCGGCGAACTGCTCGAGCTCGGCGTTGGAGCGCTCGAGCTCGGCGGCGCGGACGATGAGCTCGCGGTGGAGCAGCTGCTCGGCGACACGGGCGCGGTCCCGCTCGATCGCGCGTCCCAGCGGGTGGTTCGCTGCGCGATCTGCTCGGCCTGCTCACGTGCGCGTCGCTCACGCTCGAGGGCCGCGCGCAGCTGCGCGTCCGTGACGCGCTCGGTGTCGGTGACGCTCATCGCCGCGCTGAGATCTCGGGGTCTCTCGTCCCGAGGATGTTCTCCTCGGCAGGGCCGCGAGCCGCGGGCGGAGTGTGGAGGATGCCGGGCACTGACGTGAGGGGGTACCGGTCGCCGCGTGTGAGGTCGCGCCGCTCTCCGCAGTGATCGGCGCCGCCGCGCGGAGCACCGATCGTACGTTCGTCCAACGCGCTCGCCCATTCCTCGAGATCGGACGAGTCGACACCCTTGCCCGGCCGGGCTTCGGCCCGGAGAGCCTGCGCCGTTCGATCAGGTGAGACCACTTGACACTGATGCGAACATACGTTCGTCACGATGACGAGCGACGGCTCCCCATACTCCCGGTTCCGCCGGGCGCTCGAGACCGGCAACGAGCTGCTGGTGCTCACCGCCGCCCGGGAGCTGCCGCAGATCGCACTCGACGACGCGCTGCGCATCTGCCTAGTGCTGCGTGACGGGGACCCCGAGCGCTACGACCGAGCGGCGGTGCGGTGGCTCGGGCGCTTCGCGCTCGAGGGCCGGGCAGTGACGATCCGCGACCTGCGGTCCGCCGCCGAGGCTCTTGAGGATCTGCCCGAGACGACGCCGGAGGCGATGGAGCGCCTGCAGCGGCTGTGCGTCGCCCGAGGGGTGTCGTGACCCGGCGTTTCCGGAGCGGCCCGGGCCGGGCGGTTGCTGGGGCGCGTGCGCACGAGGACCGGATGCGTCGGGGCGAGAAGCGATGCGACGGTGAGCGCCTCCCGGCCGGTCTCTGCGGCGAGGCCCTGACCCCGGGCGTCGGGTACGAAGCGGTAGTAGAGGTTGAAGTACGGCTGGGTGCCGTACGTGAACGGCTTGAGGCCGGCGATTCCGATCGGCTCGTCAGCGTGCTCGACCAGCCAGTAGCCGAGACCGTCGCGCGCCCAGTCGCGGCCGGTCATCTCCGCGATCTCCCGGGCTCGCTCAGGACTGTGCGGGCCCTGCGGGCAGTGGGGATGATTCCGCGGGTCGGCGTGCAACGCGGTGAGCCATGGCACGTCACCGGCCACCGGCCGGCGCAACAAGAGCCGGGCGGTCTCCCGCCGCTCGACCTCTGCTCGCTTGCGCACAGAGCGAGCCCGGCGGTCAGTACACGCTCGGGCCCGGTGCCCCCACCGCGCCCTCACCCTGGGCGCCCGCGAGCACGTCCGGGGCGAGCAGCCGGGCGGCGTCGGCGGTCTGGTCGTCGTGCTGGCGCTGGGAGTCGCGCTCGGCCTCGACCCGGGCTTCGTAGAGCGAGACCTCGCGGTCGATCTGCTCATCGGACCAGCCCAGGACCTCGGCCATCAGCCGCGCCACCGGCCGGGCGGCGGCGATCCCGCGGTCCCAGCTCTCGATCGAGATCCGGGTACGGCGGGCGAGCACGTCGTCGACGTGGAGCGCCCCCTCGTGGGCGACCGCGTACAGCGCCTCCACCGCGAGGTAGGCGTCGGCTTCGGGCAGCGGCTCGCCCAGCTCGGGGCGAGCAGCGATCAGCTCGATCAGCGCGCCCGTCTCGTTGCCGTAGCGGTGCAGCAGATGCTCGATGCGCACCACGTGCAGGCCCGACTCGGCAGCGAGGCGGTAGCGGGCGTTCCACAGCGCGCGGAATCCGTCGGCGCCGACCAGCGGGGTGTCGTGGGTCACCGAGCCGGGCACCTGGCGGTCGAGCATGTGGACGGCGAGGTCGATCGCGTCCTTGCCCATCACCCGGTAGGTCGTGTACTTGCCCCCGGCGATGGCCACCAGCCCCGGCACCGGGGAGGCGACCGCGTGCTCGCGGGAGAGCTTCGAGGTCGACTCCGACTCGCCGGTGAGCAGCGGGCGCAGCCCCGCGTAGACGCCCTGGACGTCGTCCACGGTGAGCGGGGACTCGAGCACCGGGTTGAGGTGCCCGAGCACGTAGTCGATGTCCGCGGAGCTCGCCGCGGGATGTGACTTGTCGAGCGTCCACTCGGTGTCGGTGGTGCCGATCAGCCAGTGCACGCCCCACGGGATGACGAACAGGACGCTCTTCTCGGTGCGCAGGATGAGGCCGGTGTCGAGCTGCAGGCGGTCACGGGGGACCACGAGATGGATCCCCTTCGACGCGGTGACGTGGAACTTGCCGCGCTCGCCGACGAGGTGCTGGAGCTCGTCGGTCCACACCCCGGTCGCGTTGACCACCACCTGGGCGCGCACTGCGAACTCCTCGCCGCTCACGTGGTCGCGCACCCGCGCGCCGGCCACGCGCCCGCCCTCGCGCAGGAACCCGATCACCGAGACCGAGTTGGCGACCGCGGCGCCGAAGCGCGCCGCGGTGCGGGCCACGGCGAGCGTGTGCCGGGCGTCGTCCACCTGGGCGTCCTGATACTGCAGCGCGCCGATGAGCGCGTCGGAGCGCAGCGCGGGAGCGAGCCGCAGCGCGCCGCGCTTTGAGAGATGGCGATGGCGCTTCATCCCCTGGTGCCCGCCGAGCTCGTCGTAGAGCAGCATCCCGGAGCCGATGTAGACCCGCTCCCACACGCGGTGGTTGAGCGGATACAGGAACGACACCGGCTGCACCAGGTGGGGGGCGATGACGTTGAGCAGCAGCGAGCGCTCGCGCAGCGCCTCGCGCACCAGGTGGAACTCGAGCTGCTCGAGGTAGCGCAGTCCGCCGTGGATGAGCTTCGAGGAGCGGCTCGAGGTGCCCGAGGCGAAGTCGCGGGCCTCGACGAGGCCGACCGACAGCCCGCGCGTGGCCGCGTCGAGCGCCGCCCCGGTCCCGGTCGAGCCGCCGCCGACGACGAGCACGTCGAGGGTCTCCGAGCGCAACCGCCTGATCGCCTCCGCGCGCCGGGCGGGGTTCAGGGTGCTGCGATCCTCCGGAATTGGGGTGGTCGAGGCGGGCGACGCGGTGGTGGGCATGTCTGCGAGGCTACCTCCCGGCGAGGGCCGTACACCCTCACATACGTAACCGAAGGAACGAAGGGAGTGAGGACATGGTGGAGGGAGGCGTGAGGCGCTGGCGGTGGGCGCAGACGACGCTCGGAGAGCTCGTCGCCGAGTTCTTGGGGACGTTCATCATCCTTGCGTTCGGCGACGGGGTGGTGGCGATGGTGGTGGCCGCGCTGCCCGGATCGGGGCGGTCGACGACGGCGGCCATGTCGTCCAACTGGCTGCTCATCAGCTGGGCGTGGGGGTTCGCGGTGGCGTTCGCGGTGTGGGTCGCGGGCGGCGTGAGCGGCGCCCATCTCAACCCGGCGGTGACGCTCGCGCTCGCCGCGCGGCGTGGCTTTGAGTGGCGCAAGGTGCCGACCTTCTGGATCGCGCAGGTACTCGGCGGCTTTGCCGGCGCCGCGCTCGTGTGGGCCGACTACCACACGGCGATCGACGCCCTCAACCACTCGATGCACATCCTTCGCGGCACCACGGCGTCGCAGGGCACCTACTCGATCTTCGCGACGTTCCCGGCCAAGTACTTCCATACACCGTGGGGGCCGTTCGTCGACCAGGTGATCGGCACCGCGTTCCTCGTCGGCTTCATCTTCGCCATCACCGACGAGTACAACGCCCCGATCAAGGGCAACCTCGCGCCGCTCGGCGTCGGGCTCATCGTGGTGCTCATCGGCATGTCGTTCGGTGCCGACGCCGGCTATGCGATCAACCCCGCGCGTGACCTCGGCCCCCGATTGTGGGCCTGGGTCGTCGGCTACGGGAAGCTCGCGCTGCCCGGTGACTTCGGCAACGTCAACGACTACATGTGGGTGCCGATCGCCGGGCCGTTGATCGGCGGGACGCTCGGCGGCACCATCTACGACTACGCGATCAAGAAGGTGCTGATCGCCCGGGGCGCGACGCCCGACCCCGAGATGACCGAACGCGGCGCCGACACCCTCGACGACGAGTCAGCAGGAGGAGCGAGCAATGCCTAAGTACATCGGAGCCATCGACCAGGGCACGACGAGCTCGCGCTTCATCCTGTTCGACAAGGACGGTCAGATCGTCCACGTCGACCAGCGCGAGCATGAGCAGATCACCCCGCGGGCGGGTTGGGTGGAGCACGACGCCAAGCAGATCTGGACCCGCACCCGCGAGGTGATCGGCGGCGCGCTCGCCGCCTCGCCGGCGGAGGCGGGCGATCTCGAGGCGCTGGGGATCACCAACCAGCGTGAGACGACCGTCGTGTGGGATCGCGAGACCGGCGAGCCGATCCACAACGCGATCGTGTGGCAGGACACCCGCACCGGCCCGCTGGTGCGCGAGCTCGCCGGCGATCAGGGCGTCGACCGCCTGCGCGAGGCGGTCGGGCTGCCGCTGTCGACGTACTTCAGCGGGCCGAAGATCCGCTGGCTGCTCGACAACGTGGACGGCGCCCAGGAGAAGGCCGACGCCGGGCAGCTCATGTTCGGCAACATGGACACCTGGGTGCTGTGGAACCTCACCGGCGGCACCGACGGGGGAATCCACGCCACCGACGTCACGAACGCGAGCCGCACGATGCTGATGAACCTCGAGACGCTCGACTGGCACGAGCCAAGCCTCGAGCTGATGGGGATCCCGCGCTCGATGCTGCCCGAGATCCGCTCCTCGAGCGAGGTGTACGGCGAGGCGAAGGGGACCGCGGTCGGCGGGGTGCCGATCGCCGGCATCCTCGGCGACCAGCAGGCGGCGCTGTTCGGCCAGACCGCATTCGACACAGGGGACGCGAAGAACACCTACGGCACCGGCTCGTTCCTGCTGGTGAACACGGGCACCGAGATCGTCCACACCGAGGCGCTGCTCACGAGCCCCGCCTACAAGCTCGGCGACGAGGACGCCCGCTACGTGCTCGAGGGCTCGATCGCGGTCACCGGCGCGCTCATCCAGTGGCTGCGCGATCGGCTGAAGATCATCTCGAGCGCGCCGGAGGTGGAGCAGCTCGCCCGCACCGTCGATGACAACGGCGGGGTGTACTTCGTGCCCGCGTTCAGCGGCCTGTTCGCCCCGTACTGGCGCGACGACGCCCGCGGCGCGATCGTGGGGCTCACCGCCTACGCCAACCAGGGCCACATCGCCCGGGCGGCGCTCGAAGCTGTCGCGTGGCAGAGCAAGGACGTGGTGGACGCCGCCAACGCGGTGATCGACGCCCCGTTCACCGACCTGCGGGTCGACGGCGGTATGGTCGCCAACGAGCTGCTCATGCAGTTCCAGGCCGACGTGCTCGGCGTGCCGGTGATCCGTCCCAAGGTCACCGAGACCACGGCGCTCGGCGCCGCCTATGCGGCCGGCCTCGCCGTCGGCTTCTGGGAGGGCCAGGACGAGCTGCGCGAACGCTGGGCCGAGGACAAGCGCTGGGAGCCCCAGATGTCCGATGAGGACCGCGACGCCCAGCACGCCCAGTGGACGAAGGCGGTGCAGCGCACGCTCGACTGGGTCGACGACTGATCGGGGGCGGGGCCGGGCTCTCGCCGGACGCGGTCAGAGGCCGCCGCTCACCAGCGGGTCTGGGACTCGCAGCTGCGCACGAGCTCCGAGTGCGACGATGTCGGCCGCGTTGTCCTCGACGCAGCTCCGTGCGCACCAATCCAGCAGCTCGTCGTAACCGGCGCCGGCGGTGTCCGCGTAGCCGGCGGGCATCGCTCCCCAATCGTCCCACGGCAGCATCTCGAGCTTGTTGCGCGCGGCGAGATCACGGACGAGGTTGCCGCGGATCTCTCCCATGCCCCAGTTCTCCGTGCCGGAGACGCCGAACCGGTCGGGATCGATGCGGCCGCCTCGGTGCGCCAGCCACGCCTCGGCGCCCGACAGGAAATACGTGGCGAAGCCACAGCGCACGCGGCTGGCCACCGCCTCATGACGCAGCAGCGCGCAGGCGAGAATGGCGAAATGCCGACACGTGCCCACCACGCGGGTTCAGGCGGGCGCGCGACGGCGAGCGGTCCAGGGCTCATCTCGAGCAGCCGGGAGACAATCGCTCCTGCCGGGCGCAGCCGGCGCTCCTCAAGGCGCTCGGCGGGCACCCCGGCCGCCCGTGCATTATCAGGCTCGATCACCAGGCCGGCGACCTGCGCGCAGATCTCGACCGGGCGCCGCGGCGATGAGGACAGGACGTCATCGAGGCCGCTGAGATCCGTCAGCGGTCCCGGCCGCGAGTAGTCCAGCAGCATCGGCGCGAGCGTACCGGTCACCCAGCACGGTGACTCCGGGTTCCCGCAACGCCGCGTGTGCGCCGCCGGGCCAGGCCCGGCTCATTCAAACGATGGCGAGCTCCAGTTAGGCATCACGTCCGGCAGCCCGGCGCTGACCCGGTCCGAGAACGCGGCCGGCCGCTTCTCCAGAAAGGCTGAGATCCCCTCCGCGGCGTCGTCGGATTGACCGCGGTAGAACATGCCGCGCGAGTCGACGCGGTGGGCGATCATCGGGTGCTCAGCCCCGAGCATCCGCCACATCATCCGCCGTGCGACAGCCACCGATACCGGCGCGGTGTTGTCCACGATCTCCTTCGCGATGCCCCGCGCTGCCGCGAGCAGATCGTTCCTCGGGTGAAGACTGCGCACCAGTCCCGCCCTCAGCGCCTCCTCGGCGGGGAACACCCGGCCCGTCGCGACCCACTCCATCGCTCGGCTGATGCCAACCAGCCGCGGCAGAAACCAGCTCGAGCACGCCTCAGGGACGATGCCTCGACGGGCGAAGACAAACCCCAGCCGCGCATCGTCGGCAGCCAGCCTGATGTCCATCGGCAACGTCATCGTCACCCCGACGCCCACCGCCGGCCCGTTGATCGCCGCGATCACCGGCTTGGCGCAGTCGAACACGCGAAGCGTGAACTGCCCCCCGCCGTCGCGGGGAATGGCGTGCGACGAGCCCCGATCCCGCCGGTCAAACGTCGCCCCGCCCGCGGTGAGATCGGCACCGGCGCAGAAGCCCCGCCCGGCACCGGTGACGATCACCACGCGCACGTCATCGTTGCCGTCGGCGTCGTCGAACGCCGCGATCAACTCTCGCTGCATCGTCGGAGTCCATGCGTTGAGTTGCTCCGGACGATTCAACGTCATCGTCATGACGCCGTCTGCGAGATCGGTGATGATCTGCTCGTAGCTCATCTTGCTCCTCTCCGTGGATTGCCAGTCATCGTATGGCGCTGGACGGGTCGCGCTGAGCGTGGAGCTCCGCCCGCCCCCACCGTGCGGGCAGCTCATCACATCCCGGCATGGCAACGCCAACTCTGCTCTGCCGACCCTCGGGGCCTCAACCTGTGGGTGGAGAGCGCCGGGATCTCCACCCGCGATTCACCCCCTACGCCGATGTGGAAGCCGCCTCGCCGCAGGAGGATGCTCCCATGTCAATCACCGATTACCTCATCGACTCCGCCCTGGTCCTGCTCGTCCTGCTGCAGATCAAGTGGCGCCCCCTCAACAACCGCACCCTCATCCGTCCGCTGGTGATCGTCGCGATCGCCGTCGTCAGCTACTTCAACTCGATCCCCACCGCCGGCAACGACCTCGTGCTCATCGTCGTGCTCGCCGCGTTCGGTGGGCTCATCGGCCTCGCCGCCGGCCAGGCGACGTTCGTGCGCCGCCGCTCCTCCGACGGCGTGGTCGAGGCGCGCGCCGGCTGGGCGGCCGGCGTCCTGTGGATCCTCGGCATGGGACTGCGCTTCGGCTTCCTGGTCTGGATCAACACCCACTCGGGCGGGATGTCGCTCGATCACTTCAGCGCCGCGCACTCGATCACCGGCGCCGCCGCGTGGACCGACGCGCTGCTCGCGATGGCCGTGTTCGAGGTCGCCGGCCGCTCCGCGCTGCTGGCGCTGCGCCGCAGCCGCCTGCGCAACGGCAACGGTCACGCCGTCGCCGAGCTTGCCTGACTCCCGGCGCTACGGGGCCGGGCGACGGGATCCGCCTTTCCGGGCGGGTCCCGTTCACGCGTGCGGACCCGTAACGTCCCTGCCCGACACGATGCTGTTCGGCCGCTTCGACACCCGCCTCTCGCGCGCCGTGCGCCTGCTCGGGCTCGCGCTCGTGATCTGGTCGGTGCTCGCCGCGTCGAGCGACGGCCCGGGAACGAGCGGCCGCGGGCTGGCGGTGACACTCCTGCTCGCGGTGTGCGTGATTGGCACGCTGCTGTGGCTGCGCGTGCGCGACGTCGAGGCCCCGCTCACCCTCGACACCTACGGGCTCGCGGTCGCGGGCGGCGCGCTCATCGGCGCCTCGCCTCACACCGCGGCATCGGCGTTCGTATTCGTCGCGATCGTCACCGCCGGGATCCGCGGCGGTCTGCCGCGCAGCCTGCAGGTCGCCGGGACTGGCGCCCTCGCGCTCGCGGTCACGGTGATCATCTGGGACGAGGCCGCGGTCGGGCTGCTCGCCTACAGCCTCGGGTTCGCCGCCGCCGGGCTCGCCGGCGCGAACGCCCGCCAGGCCCGTCAGCGCGCCGACCAGGCCGAGCTGCTGCTCGCCCAGACCCAGCGCTCCCAGGAGGAGAGCCTGCGCGCCGCGCGTCTCGCGGAGTCGACGCGGATCGCGCGGGAGATTCACGACGTGCTCGCTCATGCGCTCGCCGGGCTCACCATCCAGCTCGAGGCGACGACGGCGCTGATCGAGAACGGCGCCGAGCCCGAGCAGGTGCTCGCGCGGGTGCGGCGCGCCCACGAGCTCGCGCGCGAGGGCCTGCGCGAGACCCGTCGGGCCGTCGGGGCGCTGCGCGGCGGCGAGGAGGTCTCGGTGCCCCAGGCGATCGGCACCCTCGCGAGCGCCGAGTCGGCGCGCCTGTCGATCCGCGGGGACGCCGCCGGGTTGCGCGGCGACGTGGGGCTCGCCGTCCTGCGGGTCGTCCAGGAGTCGCTCACCAACGTGGCCAAGCACGCGCCGGGCTCCGAGGTGCAGATCGCGATCGACGCCGGACCCGGCGAGATCGTGGCGCGCGTCGAGAACGTGCTCGCGGGAGTCCCGGTCGCCACTGGAGCGGTGGCGGGCTCGGGCGGCGGCTACGGGATCCTCGGCATGCGCGAGCGCGCGCAGGCGCTCGGCGGGACGCTGTCCGCCGGGCCCACCCAGGAGGGTTGGCGCGTGGAGCGGCGGGGGCCCGCCGGGGAGCCGCCCCGGTGAGCGACGCGGTGCGGGTGATGGTCGGCGACGACCAGGGTCTCGTCCGCGAGGGGCTGATGACCCTGCTCGACGCCGCGTC
>CAXTTD010000040.1:0-13357 GCA_964246945.1 uncultured Solirubrobacteraceae bacterium
GGGCCACCGTGGCGCCCGCGATCCAGATCGGTCGCCAGCGACCACAAATTCAAAGGAGAACCGATGTCCGTCCACTCCGCGCGCCGCCACTGGCGCCGAGTCGCTCCGGTGGCGCTCGCCGCCGCCGCGAGCCTCACGGTCGCCGCCTGCGGCTCGTCGTCGAAGTCCACGTCCTCCGCCGCCAGCAAGGGTTCGGCCAAGACCACCGACTGGGCGACCGCCACCTCGGCGTCGGCCGGCGGCGGCATGGCCTCGCTGATCAAGGCCGCCAAGGCCGAGGGCACGCTCAACGTGATCGCCCTGCCAAGCGACTGGGCCAACTATGGCGAGCAGATCTCGACGTTCTCCAAGAAGTACGGGATCAAGGTCGTCTCCGCGAACCCCGACGGGACCAGCCAGGACGAGCTCAACGCGGTCAAGTCGCTGGGCACCCAGAGCCGCGCCCCCGACGTCGTCGACGTCGGCCAGGCCTATGCGCTCGCCGGCGCCGCCGACGGCTTCTTCGCGCCCTACAAGGTCGCCACCTGGAACATGATCCCCGCGGTGAACAAGGCTGCCAACGGCGACTGGTTCAACGACTACGGCGGATACATCTCGATCGGCTGTGACACCAAGGTCATCAAGACGTGCCCGACCACGTTCGCGCAGCTGCTCAGCCCCGCCTACAAGGACGACGTCGCGCTCGACGGCAACCCGACGGAGGCGTCGGCCGGCTTCTCGGCGGTGTACGCAGCGGCGCTGGCCAGCGGCGGCTCGCTCAGCAACGTCGAGCCCGGCCTCACGTTCTTCAAGAAGCTGGCCAAGCTTGGTGACTACAACAAGACCCAGGCGACCGAGGCCACCGTGCAGAGCGGCGAGACCCCGATCGTCATCAACTGGGACTACCTGAACGCCTCGACCGCCGAGGCGGTGAAGGGCCACGAGAAGTTCACGATCGCGGTCCCCAGTGACGCCAACTACGCCGCCTACTACGCCCAGGCGATCAACAAGAACGCCCCGCATCCCGCGGCGGCGCGCCTGTGGGAGGAGTTCCTGTACTCACAGCAGGGTCAGAACCTGTGGCTGAAGGGCCTGTCCCGGCCGATCGAGCTGCCGGCGCTGGTGAAGGCCGGCAAGGCTGACCAGACCTACGTGAAGCTGCTGCCCAAGGCCAATCCCGACGTGAAGTACCCGACCAACGCCCAGATGGAGGCGGCCGAGAAGCTCGTCGACGAGCAGTTCGGGTCGATCTCCTGAGCGCCCAGGCCCCCGCAATCGCCCTTCGCGATAGCGGGGGCCCCACGGCCGGCGCATCCCGGATGCGCGGGCCCTCGCCGGCGATGCTCGGCATCGCCCCGTTCGTCGTCTACGTCCTCGTCTTCCTGGGCCTGCCGCTGTATGAGGTCATCACCGGCGCCTTCACCGGCGCCGCGGGTGGTACATCGTTCGCCAACGTCTCGACGACGTTCAATCAGCCGCAGTTCCTGCAGTCCTTCAAGGAGTCGATCATCCTGTCGCTGTGGACCGCGGGACTCGGAGCCGTGTTCGGCACGTGGCTGGCCTACGCGATCGTCTGCTCCAGGCCGACCAGCCCGCTGCGGCGGATCGCCTCCACCAGCGCCGGCGTGCTCGCGTACTTCGCGGGAGTCCCGCTCGTGTTCTGCATGGAGGCCGCCTACGGCTCTCCGGGGGCGGGAATCGTCACCGACCTGCTCGGCCACCTCGGTGTCCACCTGTACGCGCACGGCTTCAACATCGTCTCAATTTTCGGCCTGGGAATCTGTTACGTCTACTTCCAGGTTCCGCTGATGGTGATCCTCATCACCCCGGCTCTGGAAGGGCTGCTCCCGCAGTGGCGCGAGGCGGCGGCGGGACTGGGCGCGACGAGCCGGCGGTACTGGCGCCACATCGGTGGGCCGATTCTCACCCCCGCGTTTCTCGGCTCCTTCCTGCTGCTGTTCGGCAACGCGTTCGCCGCCTACGCGACCGCGCTCGCGCTGCTCAACGGCAACGAGAATCTCGTGCCCAGCCAGATCGATTTCGCCCTCTCGGGAAACGTTCTCGTCAATCAGACCGGCGTCGGTCTCGCGCTCGGCCTGGAGATGATCGTCGTCGTCGCCGTCGTCATGGTCTTCTACGCGCTGCTCTCACGGCGGGCGAACCGGTGGAACGCGTGACCGGGGGTCACCGCTGATGCCGCGTCAGGGAATTCGCTGGTGGCGGGTGATCGTGCTCGTGATCGCCGCCCTGTTCTTTCTCGCGCCGATCGTGTCGGCGATCGCGTTCGCCCTGGAGGGCGACCACGGTGGGGTCTCGTTTTCGAACTTCGGCGCCTTCGTGACCAACAGCGGCGTGCGCTCCGCGTTGCTCACGTCGCTGGAGATCGGCGGGCTCACCATGGGGGTCGTGCTCATCCTGATGGTCCCCACCGTCGTCTTCGTCCGGCTGCGGCTGCCCCGGCTCACGCTGCTGCTCGACTCGGTGACGATCCTGCCGATCGTGATCCCGCCGATCGTGATGGCGGCCGGCCTGGCGTCGCTGCAGAGCGGCTCGGGGCAGTTCCTGCAGAAGGCGCTGTTCGCCTCCCCGCTGTCGGCGCTCACCCCGTTCTACGTCATCCTGGCGATGCCGTTCGTCTATCGCTCCCTGGACACCGGCGTGCGGGCGATCGACCTGCGCACGCTCGTCGATGCCGCCCGCGGCCTGGGCGCCGGCTGGACCCGGGTGATGGTCTCGGTGGTGCTACCGAACATCCGCACAGCGGTCCTCGGCGGAGCGTTCCTCACTCTCGCGCTGGTGCTCGGCGAAGTCGTCATCTCGAGAATTTTGCTCTACACGACGTTCCCGGTCGAGATCATCGCGGTCGGTCAGCAGGGCACCGCGGGTGTCCCGGTCGCATTGTCGGTGGAGAGCCTGCTGTTCACGTGGGTGGTGCTGCTGGTCATCTCCTTCCTCGGGGGCAAGCGACGGGGCCGCACCGACGGCGGTCGCCGCCGCATCATGCCGAGCAGCCTGTTCGCGGGTCAGCGATGACCGCCGATCCCCGCCACCGTCGCCTCACGACCACGACCCCGGGGGACTGATGCCCAACCTGCAACGCGGCTCCGACCGCCCCGCCACCCCGCCCGACGCGGGCACCGCCGTCCATCTCGACCGGGTGCGCCGGGTGTTCGGCGACGTGGTCGCCCTCGACGACCTCGACCTGGAGATCGGCGCCGGCGAGCTCGTCGCGCTGCTCGGCCCGTCGGGCTGCGGCAAGACGACGGCGCTGCGGATCCTCGCCGGCTTCGAACGTCCCGACGGCGGGCGGGTGATCCTCGACGGGACCGACATCACGCGCGTCTCACCCGACAAGCGCGACATGGGCATGGTGTTCCAGGCCTACAGCCTGTTCCCCAACCTGTCACTCGCCGACAACGTCGGCTTCGGGCTGCGGATGCGTCGCCGGCCGGGCGCACAGCGGCGGGCCCGGGCGCTCGAGCTGCTCGAGCTCGTCGGCCTCGGCGACGCCGCCGAGCGCTACCCCCACCAGCTCTCCGGTGGCCAGCAGCAACGCGTCGCGCTCGCCCGCGCGATCGCCATCGAGCCGCGCGTGCTGCTGCTCGACGAGCCGCTGTCCGCGCTCGACGCGCGCGTACGCGCCTCGCTGCGGGTCGAGATCCGCCGGCTGCAGCAGGAGCTCGGAATCACCACCCTGTTCGTCACCCACGACCAGTCCGAGGCGCTGTCGATGGCCGACCGCGTCGGCGTGATGAACGCCGGGGCGCTCGAACAGCTCGCCGCGCCCCGGGAGATCTACCGGCGGCCCTCGACCCCGTTCGTGGCGGGCTTCGTGGGCACGGTGAACCGGCTGCGGGGTCGGCTGTCGAGCGACGGGACGGTCGAGGTACTCGGCCAGCGCGTCGCCACCACCGGCGCGCCGACCGAGCTCGGCACCGACGAGGTCGACGTGCTGCTGCGCCCGGAGGGACTCGAGGCGGTCGTGGACCCGAACGGACCGGCGACGGTGCGCGAGCAGACGTTCCTCGGCGCGACCGTCCGCCTGCGCCTCTCGATCGGCGAGATCGAGCTGCTCGTCGACGTGCCGCGCCACCGGGCCGCCCGGGCCCCGGGCGCGCGCGCGCGGGGGACCGTCGTCACCGACCTGGCGCTCGGCGCCGCCGCGAGCGGCGAGCCCGCCGGGGCGAGCGTGGCGGCGAGCGAGGTCGACGCCGTCGCGCTGTGATCCGCTGGGCCGCGGGCCCCCGCTCGCGGGGGGGGCTACCTGTATGCAGGATGCTTGACACCCGGAGCCCACCTGCATACAGTCTGCCGAAGGAGTGAGGGAGTCCGATCAGCCGCCCGTCATCGAGCGGAGGGAGCCGCGCCACGTGGAGTTGACTGCGCTGGACATCACCGGAGACCCGGCGCTCTCCGGGACCGGGGCGGACCTCGTGTACACCCGCCTGCGGGAGGCGATCCTGCACAACCAGCTCGCGCCGGGGTCGGTGGTCTCGCAGGTCCAGCTCGCCACGCAGCTGGGCGTGAGCCGGACGCCGTTGCGGGAGGCGGTGCGGATGCTCCAGCGCGAGGGCCTCGTCACCGGCGTGGCCAATCGGATGGTGCGCGTGGCGCCGTTCTCCACCGAGGATGTGGAGGAGCTGTACGCGGTGCGGATCGCCAACGAGGCGCTCGCCATCCGGCTCACGGTTCCCGGGATGACCGCCGCGGACGACGCGGCCCTTGAGGAGGGCCTGCGCCGGATGGCGCAGTACGCCGCCGTCCGCGACATCGACACCTGGGAGCAACATCACCGTGCGTTTCACGCCAACCTGGTGCGGGGCGCTGGGACGCGGCTGCGGGAGATGCTCGGCGAGTTCTCCGACCATGCCGAGCGCTACCGCCGGTTGTACGTGAGCAGCGAGCCGCGGGCGATGTCGATCGGGGCGGCCGAGCACCACACGATCGTCGCGGCGTGTCAGGCGCGGGACGGGGGGCGGGCGGCAGCCGAGCTGGCGCGCCACCTGTCGCGCACCGCCCTCACCTCCCTGTCGCAGATCGCCCCCGAGCATGAACCGGCGATGGTCCGCGGAGCGCTGCGCGCGGTCCTGTCCGGCGACCCCCCCGCCGTCGCGCTCGCGGCGTCCCCCCCGCAGAGGAGAGCACCATGACCACCCTCGCGACCGCCGCGGCGGCCCCCACCCTCGACGAGCTGCTGGCGCGCATCGACGAGCTGCGACCGATCCTCGAGCGCAACGCCGACCAGACGGAGACCGAGCGTCGCATCCCGCAGGAGAACATCGACGCGCTGGCCGCCGCCGGCGTGTTCAAGGTGACGGTCCCGCGGCGCTTCGGCGGCTACGAGATGACGCTCCGCGAGCAGCTCGCGGTCTCCTCCGCGGTCGCGGAGTCATGCGGGTCGACGGCCTGGGTGGTGGCGCTCACCAACGTCTGCAACTGGATGGCCGGCACCCTCGCCGACCAGGCCCAGGAGGACATCTGGGGGGAGAACCCCGACGCCCGGGTCGCCGGCGTGCTCAACCCCTTGACCGACGTGCGCAAGGTCGACGGCGGGTATGAGATCAGCGGCAGCTGGCCGTGGGCTTCGGGCAGCCTGCACGCCGACTGGGCGCTCGTGGGGATCGTGGTCCCCGACGCGTCCGGGCAGCCCGTCGACCAGGCGATCGCGTTCCTGCCCCGGGCCGACTACACGATCCAGGACACCTGGCACGTCGCCGGGATGAAGGGAACCGGGTCCAACACGATCGTCGCCGACCGCGCGTTCGTACCCGAGCACCGGCTCGCCTCCACGGTGGCCGCGATCGACAACGCGTACCCCACCGAGCACCAGGACGAGGCGCTGTATCGCTCATCGTTCATCCCGGTGCTGACGCTCATCCTCGCCGGACCCCAGCTGGGCCTCGGCCGCGCGGCGCTGCGGTTCGTCACCGAGAAGGCCCCCCGGCGCGGGATCGCCTACACCAAGTTCGAGCGCCAGACCGACTCCACCGCGTTCCAGCTGCAGGTCGCGCAGGCGGCGATGCTGATCGACACCGCGCAGCTCCACGCGCTCCGGGCCGCCGCCGACATCGACGACGCGGCCGCCGCCGGCGCGAAGCTGCCCTACGAGCGGCGGGCTCGCGTCCGCTACGACACCGCGTACGCGGTCACTCGGGTCCGGGAGGCGATCGACCTGCTGCTCTCGGCGCACGGGGCGTCGAGCTTCGCGCTGGTCAGCCCGCTGCAGCGGATCTGGCGCGACTCGAGCACCGCCGGCCGGCACGCGGTCATCGACCCACTGGTCAATCAGGAGGTGTACGGCAAGGCGCTGCTCGGGATCCCCTACGAGGAGAACATCACCCCGCTGATCTGACCGCAGTGGCCTCACCGACAACCCACAGGGAGCGAGCATGACGAGCACCGGCACCCCGAACCCGACGCTGCATCACGTCAACTTCAAGACGACGCGCGTGCAGGAGATGATCGACTGGTACGGCCTCGTGATCGGGCTCGAGGTCACCCACCGGTTCGAAGGGGGCGCCTGGCTGTCCAACGACGCGGCCAACCACCGCATCGCGCTGCTCACCGGCCCCGGACTGCGGGACGACGGCGAGAAGATCGCGCACACGGGGCTGCACCACACCGCCTACGAGTACCCGTCGATGGACGACCTGCTCGACAGCTACACGCGGCTGAAGCGGCACGGCGTCCTCCCCCACGCCTGCCTGGACCACGGGATGACGTTCTCCTTCTACTACGTCGACCCCGACGCCAACTCGGTCGAGCTCCAGTGCGACGTGTTCGGCGACTGGGGGCGTTCGAAGCAGTGGATGTGCACCTCGCCGCAGTTCGCGGCCAACCCGATCGGAGTGAGCCTCGATCCCGAGCGGGTGCTCGCCGCGCGCGAGGCGGGCGCGACGCCCTCGGAGCTGCACGACCGCGCCTACGCCGGCGAATTCGATCCCGCGAGTCCGCTGGACCTGCGGTTGCCGGTGGCGGCCGGCGCCGACGCCGTCTGAGCGCCGATCGTGCCCGGTCGACGCTCACCTCCCCGGGTCGCGGCCGCGGTGGGCTCGGCGGGGAGCGGATCCGATGAGCCCGCCCGGTCCGGGCGCGCCGCTGATCGACGTCCACGCCCATTTCGTCACCGACGGCTACGTCGCGGCGGCCACGGCCGCCGGGCACGTCGAGCCCGACGGGATACCCGGCTACCCCACCTGGGACGCCGAGACTCACCTGGGGTTGATGGACGGGTGGGGGGTGCGGACCTCGATCCTGTCGATCTCCTCCCCCGGCGTGCACTTCGGCGACGACCGGGCGGCGTGCACGCTCGCGCGCGAGGTCAACGAGTTCGGCGCCCGGACCGCGCGGGAGCACCGGGGACGGTTCGGCCACTTCGCGTCGCTGTCGCTGCCCGACGTCGCCGGCTCGGATCGCCGGCGGGCCGTGGTGTTCGTGCACCCGACCTCGAGCGACCTGGTGTTCGGCGGCGTGCTCACCCGCTATCCCCACATCGAGTGGATCTTCACCCGCGGTGGGGGTACGCCCCTGGCCGAGATCACAGCCCAGGTGAGCTCGCTCGACGAGGCGCCCCAACCCGCGGGCGACACCTGGCGGAGCTGACCACCCGCAACGCGCTGGCGCTCCTGCCGGGTCTCGAGCCCGAACCACTCGATCGCTGACCGACGCGGTCATCCGGCCATCATCGATCTCGCGCTGACGCGTCCGGCGTCCGACCGCGCGACGGTGACGCCCCGGGACGCGACTCCCGGCACAATGGTCGACGTGACCAGCCCCGTGCCTGCGCCACGGCCCGTAAGACGGCCGGCGCCGACCGTGCGGGGCGCGCTCCTCGCCATGCTCGCCGTCCTCGGCCTGCTGGGCGCCTGCGGGCTCGCCGGGTGGCGCGCCGGCGCCGCCCGCGCGGCGAGCCTTAGCGTCACCGGGCGGACGACCGGTTCCCCGATCCCCCAGGGCTTCCTGGGGATCTCGACCGAGACCCAGGATCTCGAGCAGTACGCCGGGACCACACCGGACTCGCTCGACCCGGCGTTCATCCATCTGCTCGGCGCGATCGCGCCCGGACAGCGTCCGGTGCTGCGCATCGGCGGCGACTCGACCGACTGGAGCTGGTACCCGGTGCGCGGGCAGCACAAGCCCCCCGGGGTCACCTACACGCTCACGCCGCGCTGGCTGCAGGTCGCCCGGGCCACCGCCCAGGAGATCAACGGCAAGCTCATCCTCGGCGTCAACCTCGAGGCCGACGACCGGGCCGACGCGGTCGGCGAGGCCGACGCGATGGTGCACACGATCGGCCGGAAGTACATCGACGCGATCGAGATCGGCAACGAGCCCGAGCTCTACCACCACTTCGCGTGGTACCGCACGCGCTCCGGCGCCCCGGTGTTCGGTCGCCCCGCGAGTTGGTCGCCGGCCGAGTACCGGGCTCAGTTCGCCTCGTACGCACGGGCGATGCCGAAGGTCCCGATCGCCGGCCCGGTGAGCGGCTTCGGCTCGTGGCTCGACCAGCTGGGGACGTTCCTCGACGACGAGCCGTCGGTCGCGCTCACCACGATGCACGCGTATCCGCTCAAGCACTGCACCCCGTCGCACGTGGTGACGATCCCCGAGGTGCTCGCCGACTCCGCATCGCAGGGCTTCGTCTCGCAGGTGACGCCGTACGTTCGCGTCGCGCGGGCCCACCACAAGCCGATCCGGATCGACGAGGTGAACGCGATCTCGTGCGGCGGCACCGCGGGGGTGAGCGATTCGTTCGCCTCGGCGCTGTGGATGGAGAACACGCTGTTCGGCCTCGCCCAGACGGGCGTCGGCGGGGTGAACGTGCACATGGTCGCGGGCGCCATCAACTCGATCCTCAACCCGGTCCGGGGCGGCGGGATCGCGGTCCAGCCCGAGTACTACGCGATGATCATGTTCGCCCAGGCGGCGCCGCCCGGCTCGCGGATCCTGCACCTCGACGCGGCCCTCGCGCCCGGGGAGGAGGCGTGGGCGACCCGCGACCCGTCCGGCACAGTCCGGCTGGTGCTCATCAACCGGAGCCCGAACGCGGCCGCGACGACGTCGGTGTCGGTCCCGGGGCTCGCCGGTCCGGCGAGCGTCGAGTCGCTGCGGGCCCCCGGCCTCGCCGCCACCCAGAACGTCAGCCTCGGGGGCGCGTCGTTCGGTCGCGCGACCAGCACCGGCGAGCTCACCGGCGCCACCCCGTCACCGGCGCTCGTGGCCACCGGCGGCCGCTACGCGGTGACGGTGCCCCCGGCGAGCGCCGAGCTGCTCACCTTCCCGCCGCCGGCCAGCACGCTGCTCGCCTCCACGCTGCGGGCCCACCGGCTGCTCTCCCCGCTGATCTCGTCGTGGTGAGCCGGCCGCATGATCCCGCCTCCCGGCGGGCAGGATCGACCCCATGAGCCTCGACGTCACGCCGCTAGGCGATCCCGCCCTCGACGAGTCCATCCTCTCCGCGGACGCCGTCGCGTTCCTCGCTGAGCTGCACGAGCGCTTCGACGCGCAACGGCGGGAGCTGCTGGCCGCCCGCGAGGGTCGCCCGCCGCCCACCGACTTCCTCCCCGACACGGCGGCGATCCGCGCGGATCCCGAATGGCGTACCGCGCCCCCGCGCACGGACTACCTCGACCGCCGCGTCGAGATCACCGGGCCGACCGATCGCAAGCTGGTGATCAACGCACTCAACTCGGGGGCGCGGGGGTTCATGGCCGACTTCGAGGACGCCAACTCGCCGAGGTGGCGCAAGCAGGTCGAGGGGCAGCAGAACCTCATCGACGCGATCGAGGGCACGATCGCCTACGACGCCTCCGACGGTCGTCACTACCAGCTCGACGCCGACCCCGCGACGCTGCTCGTGCGCCCGCGCGGCTGGCACCTGCCCGAGCGCCACGTCACCGTCGACGGCGCCGCGGGCTCCGGCTCACTGGTCGACTTCGGCCTGTTCGCGTTCCACTCGGGGCCGCGCCTGCACGTCCGGGGCAAGGGGGTCTACCTGTACCTGCCCAAGCTCGAGCACCACCTCGAGGCCCGGCTGTGGAACGAGGTGCTCGCGTTCGCGGAGCAGCGGCTGGAGCTGCCCACGGGCACGATCCGGGCGACGGTGCTGATCGAGACCTACCCGGCGGTCTTCCAGCTGCAGGAGATCCTCCACGCGCTGCGCGAGCACTCCTACGGTCTGAATGCCGGCCGCTGGGACTACATCTTCTCGGTGATCAAGACCAACCGCGAGGATCCGAGGTTCGTGCTCCCCGACCGGCTGCAGGTGACGATGACCCAGCCGTTCATGCGCGCCTACACCGAGCTGCTGGTGCGCACGTGTCACGACCGCGGCACGTTCGCGATGGGCGGCATGGCCGCGCTCATCCCCTCCCGCACGGACGCCGAGGCCAACGAGCGGGCGATCGCCGCGGTGCGGGACGACAAGCGCCGCGAGGCGGGCGACGGCTTCGACGGCACCTGGGTCGCGCACCCCGACATCGTCCCCGCCGCGACCGAGGAGTTCGACGCCGTGCTGGAGGATCGCCCCCACCAGATCGAGCGCCGGCGCCCCGACGTCCCCTACGACGCGGCGCCGCTGCGCGACGTCGGCGCCACCGAGGGCGAGATCACCGAGACGGGGGTGCGCAACAACCTGTCGGTCGGCTTCCAGTACATCTCGTTCTGGCTCGGCGGCCGCGGCGCGGCAGCGATCAACAACATGATGGAGGACGCCGCCACCGCGGAGATCGCCCGCACCCAGCTGTGGCAATGGATCCACCACGGCGCGACTCTCGACGACGGCCGGACGGTGACCCGCGAGCTCGTCACCCAGCTGCTCGACGAGGAGACCGGCAAGATCCACGCCGAGGTCGGCGACGAGGTGTGGGAGCGCGGCCGACCGCGGGAGACTCGCGAGATCCTCGAGTCGGTGATGCTCGGCGACGAGCTGCCGGCGTTTCTCACCACCGGGGCCTACGCGAAGCTCGACTGATCCCCGCGCCGCCGCGGCGCCGGCCAGGCGTCTAGCGGGAGAGCGCCCCGCGCAGCCGCCACGCCGAGGGCATGAGGATCCCGGCGAGCACCGCCTTCACGATCCCGCCGAGGATGAACACGGTGAAGCCCTCATGGATCGCGGTGCCCCACGACAACGGGGCGTCGAACTTCAGCCACGGCACGCCGACGCCGTAGACGAGCAGCTGGCCGATCGCGAACGCGGCCACTGCGCTGAGCACGCGCCGGTCGCCGCCGCGCTCGGCGACCGCACCCACCGCCCACGCGGCGAGCACGAACCCGAACAGGTAGCCGCCGTCCTCGCCGAACAGCACGCCGGTGCCGTGGGTGCCGCTCGCGTACACCGGGGCGAGCAGGCCAAGCGCGACGTAGAGCAGCATCGACGCGCCACCGCGCCGGGCGCCGAGCCCGGATCCGACGAGCACCACCGCGAACGTCTGGCCGGTGAGCGGCACCGGTGACCCGGGGATGCGCAGCGAGAACTGGGCGCAGGCGGCGGTGAGGAGCGCTCCCGCGACCACGAGCAGGAGGTCCCGGGCCCGGGCGCCCGGGAGGGCGTCGGCGAGGACGGGGCGGCGGGCGATGGCGGCGGATGGGGTCATGGGGCTCCTGGCGTCGACGGTGACCGGCCCGACATGGTGTCAGAGCGGGCGGGAGTAGTGCAGCGAGAGCGCCTCGTCGGAGCCGAGCTCGTGGCCGTCGAAGCCGAGCTCCTCGTACAGCCGGCGGGCCCGCACCTCCGAGGCGCCGGCGGTGAGCTCGATGAAGTCGGCGCCGCGCTCGCGGGCGACCGACAGCGCCTGCTCCACGAGCTCGCGCTCGAGCTCTCGGCCGCGTGCGGCGGGGGCAACGTAGAGCTCGACGAGCTCCGCCTCGCGGTGCGAGGTCCAGATCGCCTTGCGCAGACGCAACACCGCGATCCCGAGCGGCGGGTCCTCGGCGAGGAGCACCTCGGTGTCGCCGTCGCCGAGCAGCTCGGCCCCCCGGTTGGCGAGCACCTGCGCGGTGGGGGTCTGCGTCTCGACCTCGAGGTTGAGCTCGCGCAGCAGCCGCCCGACGGCGTCGAGGTCGGGGCCCGTCGCCGAGCTCAGCGCGAGGCGCCTGACCATGGGCTCAGGTCTCGCAGACGGCGCGGATCGCCGTTGCGAAGCGGTCGGGCGCCTCGAGCGGGGTGAAGTGCCCGGCCGCCGGGAGGTGCTCGAGCGTCAGGTCGCTGAAGAACTGCGCGAGGCGATCGCTCCACGCCGGGGGGAACAGCGGATCGTGCTCGGGCCACAGCACGTGGGTCGGGATGGCGACCCGGTCCGCCCCGTCCGGCGCCTGCTCGCGCAGGGCCGCGGTCGCCGTGCCCGCACCCGCCCGGTACCAGTTGATCGAGGCCAGGAAGGCGCCCGGGCGCGCGTAGAGCCCGGTGAGCCGGTCGAGCTCGGCGTCGTCCACCACGAAGTCCGGTCCCGACCAGTGCGACCAGAAGTGCCCCAGGTAGGCGCGGACCGCCTCCGGCCGGCCGTCGAGCAGCGTCTCGGGCAACCCCAGCCGGTGGAAGCTCTGGTACCAGAACTCGCGCATCTGATCGGGGCCGAGCACGCGTTCGCCGACGCCGGGCAGCGGCGGGGAGACGACGAGCGCCCGGACGCGCTCGGGCGCCTCGCCGGCGAGCCACTGGCCGACGCGGCTGCCGACGTCATAGCCGGCCACGACGCAGGCGTCGAGGCCGAGCTCGTCGAGCAGGCCGATCAGACTCCGTGTCTGGGCGACCGCACCGTAGCCGTCGCGGGGCGCGACGGGCAGCGCGTCGGAGTCACCGAACCCGCGCAGGTCGGGCACGATCAGATCGATGTCGTCGGCGAGACGCGCGGCGACCTCGCGCCAGTCGTGGCGATCCCCCGGCCAGCCGTGCAGCAGCAGCACCGCCGGCCCGCCCCGGCGGCCCGGTCGGTCGTAGGCGAGGCGGAAGCCGTCGACGGGGTCCGAGCGCTTCACGCCGCCGAGACTAACGGGGACCGAGCTGCCCGAGCACCTCGCCGGGGGCGGCGAGCAGCGCGTCGGCGCCCGCGGCGACGAGCTCTTCGCGTCCGCCGTAGCCCCACAGCGCGCCGAACCCCGGCAGCCCGTGGACGTGGGCGCCGGCGATGTCCTGGGCGCGGTCGCCGACGAGGCCGATCGGCAGCTCGGGCGCGAGGTCGGCGAGCGCCCGGGCGACCACCGTCGCCTTGTCGGTCCCGAGCTCCCGCACGCCGGTGCCGTGCACGACGGCGAAGCACTCGCGCAGGCCGAGCGACTCAAGCACCGGCTCGGCGACCTCGATCGATTTCGAGGTGGCGACCCCACGCCGCACCCCGCGCGCGACGAGCGCGGCGAGCAGCTCCGGCACCCCGGGGAAGGC
>CAXTTD010000041.1:0-13326 GCA_964246945.1 uncultured Solirubrobacteraceae bacterium
GGCGAGCGAGGCGCTCGGTCGCCTCGCTCGCCTCGCCCGCGAATCTGGTCTGCTCGTCGTCATCTCGGACTTCCGAGACCAGCGCGGGTGGGAACCGTACCTGGGCGTGCTGCGCGCTCGCCACAGCGTCCTCGCCGTCGAGATCGGCGATCCGGGCGAGGGCGCCCTCCCCGCGGCCGGGCGGTTCACGCTCGTCGATCCGGAAACCGGCGAACGCGTCGAGGTCGACACCTCCCGGGAAGGGGTCCGTCGGCATTTCGCCGAGCTCGAGGCCGAGCGCCGTGAGCGAACCGCCGCTTCGCTGCGGCGCCTGCGCGTCCCGCATCTGATGCTGTCCACCGACCAGGACTGGCTGCTCGAGCTCGGACGTCAGCTGCGGTGAGCTTCGCCTCGCCGTGGTGGCTGCTCGGGGGACTCATCGTCCCGCTGGCGGTCATCGCCCACCAGCTGCGACGCGGTCGCCCTCAGCGATACGTCGTCCGTCACCCCGCGGCCGCGAGTGCGCGCGAGGCGGCCGGCAACGCCCCGCGCTGGCCTCGCCACGTTCCCGCGGCGCTGATGCTGGTCGCGGTGGTGCTGCTGGTGCTCGCCCTGGCTCGTCCCCGGGTGACCCACCGGGTGGGGATCGACCATGCGTCGCTGGAACTCGTCGTCGACCATTCGGGATCGATGGCGGCCCAGGATGTGCCCCCGACCCGACTGGTGGCGGCGATCCGAGCTGCGAACCGGTTCATCGACGAGGTCCCGGCCGACGTGCGCGTCGGCGCGGTCGGGTTCGCGGCCTCGACCGACGCCGTGCAGGACCCGACGCTGAACCATGGGGCGGCTCGACGGTTGATCGACGGGCTGAAGCCCGGCGGCGGCACCGACACCGGCGGCGCGCTCACCCTCGCGCTGGCGCTGCTCGACGGCGCCGATCGGCATCACCCGCCGAGCGCGATCGTGCTCGTCTCCGACGGCGCGGCCAACACCGGGCCCAACCCGCTGGTCGTCAGCCACACCGCCGGGCGCGAGCACATCCCGATTGACACCGTGGCCCTGGGGACCACGGGTGGGGTGCTCAACCCCCCGGGTGGCTTCCGCGCCGCGCAGGCGGTTCCGCCCGACCCGCGGCTGATGCGCGAGATCGCGCAGCGCAGCGACGCCCGCGAGTACGCCGCGCGCTCAGCGCCCGGGCTCAGCGCGGTGCTCCAGCGGCTCGGCGCCGACCTGAGCACCGCCCCGCGTCATCGCGACGTCACGGTGTGGTTCGTCGTTGGGGCCGCCGCGCTGCTCTTCGCCGGCGCGGGCGCCTCGCTCGGCCTCGGCGTCCGCGTGCCCTGAACTCGTCGCCGGGCATGAAGCGTGCCGTCGGACCCCGCCGTGAGACGGTCGAAAGCTACCGGGTCACGATCGGCTCGAGCAGCCGATGCGGCTCGCGCAGCGCCACGCTGACGGGGTCCGTCCGGGTCGAGGAGCCACCCCGCCGCCGCTCGGTGAAGATGTCGTCGGGCGGCGGGGCCAGTTCGCAGTGCGTGCAGTAGCCGCGCTCGTCGAGCGCGGTCCCGCATGCGGCGTGCCTGTAGGTGAAATTCCCGGGGCGGCGGTGGCGCGCGCCCCAGTTGGCGAGGGCGTTGAGGGCAGGCCAGAGCTCACAGCCCGCCGGGCTCAGCTCGTAGAGGTAGCGGCCGGTGTGGCTCGGGTCGGGCCGGCGCCGCAGGACGCCGTCGTCGACGAGGCCCGAGAGCCGGTCAGAGAGCACGCCCCGGGGGATGTCGAGGTGGGCCTGGAAGTCGCTGAAACGCTGGACGCCGTAGAAGGCGTCGCGGACGATGAGAAGGGTCCAGCGCTCGCCGAGCACCTCGAGCGCGCGGGCCAGCGAGCAGTCCTGGCCCTTGTAGTCCTGACCGAGCATGTCTGAAAGCGTACCAGACCATGGGTTCGATGATCGAACCAGGTGCTAGTGTGAACTACGAGTTCGATCACCGTACTGATAGGAGTTCCAGATGGCACTTGCTCCACTCACCGAAACCCCGCAGACGCTGGCCAGGGAGACCGTCGAGAGCCCCGCACTGCATGTCGTGCCGGCCCCGATCGCGAACGATCCACCACTCGAGGGCCGTGCCCCGACGACGCCGCGTCGTCAGCCGCTGCCCGCCTGGCAGACCGGTGCTCTGCACCGCCAGTCGCTGCCCGCCTGGCAGACCGGCGCGCTGCGCCGCCAGTCGCTGCCCGCCTGGCAGGCCGGCGCGCTGCGTCAGCAGGGGCTCCCGGAGTGGCAGACGGGCGCGCTGCGCCGCCAGTCGCTGCCCGTGTGGCAGACCGGCGCGCTGCGCCGTCAGCCGCTGCCCGCCTGGCAGACGGGCTGGGCGTTCGCCTGAGCCGGTGACGGGGCGGCCCCGCGGCCGACGCTTGCGGCGGTCCCGCCGGTCACGCGTCGGCGCGGGCGCGTGAGAGTGATGGGAGCCCGATCCGGGACTTTCCCGGCACCGGCTCGGCGTCGCTGCAGTGGATCCTCGACGCCTACGCGATCGTGTTCGCCGCCTGCCTGGTCCCCGCCGGCCGACTCGGCGATCTCATCGGCCGCCGCCGCAGTTCGAGATCGGCATCGGCGTGTTCGCTCGCCTCGATGGGCATCGCGGTGGCGCCTGACGTCGCCGTCCTCGTCGCCGCCCGGGTGATCCAGGCGACCGGCGCCGCGCTCGTCATCCCCGCCTCGCTCGGGCTGCTGCTCCATGCCTTCCCGCAGTCAGAGCGGGCCGGCGCGACCGGTGCGTGGGCGGCCGTCGGCGCGATCGCGGCGGCGAGCGGCCCGCCGCTGGGGGGCGTGCTCGTGCTCGCCTCCTGTCCGGGGACGGTCGCGGTCCTCACCTGGCGAGTGAGATCGCTGGTGAGCCGGTGGGGCGCGAGCCCGGTGACGATCGCCGGCTGCCTCGCCTACGCGGCCGGCCGTGCGTGGTGGGCGTGGCGCCTGGGCACCGGGCGCCACTTCGCCCTGGACTTCCTGCCCGGGAGCCTGCTCTGCGGCATCGGGGTGCCTTCACCCAGGCGACGCTCTACGGGGTGATCGCCGGTGTGCTGCCGCCGGCGCGGTTCGGGACTGCTCGGGCGTGCTCAACATGGCCCGGCAGATCTCGATTGCGCGTGGCGTTGCCATCCTTATTGCGATCCTCGGGGGGGCCGTGCGGGTCGCGGGCTTTCGCACGACGTTCGAGCTCATCGTCGTCCTCGATCTCATCGCCGCGGTGACGGCGCTCGCGCTCCCGCGCCGCAGCCGCAGCCGCGACCCCGCCCCGGTGACGCAGAGCCCCTGATCAGGGCGCCGCGCGCGCGATGCCGGGCGTGCGCCGACGCCCGTCGAATCGGCATCGGTTAGCCTCCCGCGCCATCGCGCGAGGGCTCCGACAACCATGAGCGTCGACGCGTCGCCCTACCGGGTGGCCTTCGTCCTCGGGGGCGGCGGAGTGCTCGGCGCGCACGAGGTCGGCATGCTGCAGGCGCTCGCGGAGAGCTCGATCATCCCGGACATCGTCCTCGGGACCTCGATCGGGGCGCTCAACGGGGCGATGTTCGCCGCCGACCCGACGGTGGGGGGCGTGCGGCGCCTCGCGCGTCTGTGGGCCGAGACGAACATCGCGGGCGTATCGGCGGGCACGCTGCTGCGCCGGGTGGGGACGCTCGCGCGCACGGGGACCCATCTGCAGTCGCTCGAGGAGATGCGCCGGCGTCTGGAGGAGGCGCTCCCGGTGGAGCGCGTCGAGCAGCTCACGCTGCCCTTCCAGTGCGTGGCCGCCTCGATCGAGCGGGCCGCCGAGCACTGGTTCACCGAGGGGGTGCTCAGCGACGTGGTGCTCGCCTCCTGTTCGGTCCCGGGGGTGCTGCCGCCGGTGGCGATCGGTGACGAGCACTTCATCGATGGTGGAATCGTCAACTCGATCCCGGTAGCGCGCGCGGTGGCGCTCGGCGCCCGGACGATCTATGTTCTGCAGGTCGGTCGATTGGAGAGGCCCCTGCAGCCTCCCCGATGGCCGTGGGAGGTGGGACTTGTGGCCTTTGAAGTGGCGCGGCGCCATCGGTTTGCCAGCGATCTGCTCTCGCTGCCCGAGGGGGTGGATCTGCACGTGCTGCCCACCGGCGGATCCGCGGCGCCCGCCTACAACGACCTCGCCGGCCAGCTGCGGGTGCGACGGATCGCCCGCGGAGTCGCCCTGCAGATCGAGACCTCCCATCAGGCCTCGCTGCGCTACCTGCAGGAGCGCTGATGGGGCCGGCAGCCGTGCGGCGACCGGTGACCGTCGCCGTGTGGTTGGTGGTCTCGGTCGCGTGCCTGGCCGTCTCGCCGCTGCTCATCGGCCTCGCCGCGCTCGCCTCCGCGGTCTCGGGCCGTCCCCAGCCGCTCATCTTCACCCGCCTCGCCGTCACCTACTTCGGGCTCGAACTCGTCACCCTCATCGCCTGCGGGGTCCTGTGGGTGGCGAGCGGTGGCGGGCGCCTCATGGACGCCGGCCCGATGCAGCGCATCCACTACAGCCTGCTGCGCTGGTTCGTCCACGGCTTCGCGGTGCGCTGGATGGCGCTGCTTCAGATCACCGTCGGCGAGCCCGCCCGCGGCGACGCCGACCGGGCGCTCGAGGCCGACGGTCCGCTGCTGTTCTTCAGCCGCCACGCCGGGCCCGGCGACACGATCCTCATCATCGACCGGCTGCTCACGCGCTTTCACCGCTCGCCGAGCGTCGTGTTCAGGGAGAGCGTCGCCTTCGACCCGTGCGTCGACATCATCGGCCACCGCCTGCCGCACGCGGTGCTCGACACCGACGACCGCGAGGCGTGCGAGGCCCGGATCGAGGAGATCGCGGCCGGCCTGGGCGACCGGGGGGTGCTGTTGCTGTTCCCCGAGGGTGGCAACTTCACCCCGCAGCGCCGCCGCCGGGCGCTGCGCTCACTGCGACGCTCCGGTCACCGGCATGAGGCCGCCCGCGCCGAGGGCATGGAGCACATGATGCCGCCGCGGCCCAGCGGCGCGCTCGCCGCGCTGCGTGGCCGCCCGGATGCGCCCGTCGTGTTCGCTACCCACTCCGGCCTCGGTCTCGCGGCGTTCCCGCGCGAGATCTGGCGCCACGCCCCGTTTCAGCGGACGTTCGCCACCCGGCTGTGGCTGTCGCGGGCCGACGAGCGCCCCGCCGATCCCGACGCGCAGGTCGAGTGGCTGTATGACTGGTGGAAGCGCTTGGACAGCTGGGTGGAGGATCAGGAAAGCAAGCCCGCGCCGGCCGCGGCGGTGTAGGACCTGGACCGGCCCTTACGCGTCATCGGGCCCGAGCTCTGCCGTGACGGGCGTGGTCGCCGATCGAGCCGGTCGCGCAGTTCGGGCGGCGACGTCTGAGCCAAGACATCTTCTCCCGTGTTCTCGGCTCGATCCGGGTACGGTGCGAGAACAGGAGAGTAACTATCCCATGACCGCCACCCACTCGCGGTCTGACATACGCGTGAGCGTGCGGAACGACTGACCTCGCCCCTGATTTCGACGATCTCGACCGGCGCGTTGTGCCGGAATCCAGGGCGAGCGAGGGTATCGGCCGGTCGCCCACGCGCGGAGGAGTCACATGGCACAAAACGACGTATCAGCGCGCAGGGGTGTCTCGCTGGTGAAAGGCCCGGTGGCGATCATCGGCCTGATCGGGATCGTCTACGGCGTCAGCGCGCTCATCTTCGGCGGACACGGCTTCGCCCTGCACATTCCGCACGGCGGGGTCCACGGCAAGAAGTGGATCGGCCTGGAGGTCAACGGCTGGAGCGATCTGCTGTTTGTCGCGGCCGGGCTGCTGCTCCTGTTCTCCGCGCCGATGCACTGGAGCGCCAAGACGATGTCGCTGCTCGTCGGCCTCGCGCTCGGTGCCGCCGCGGTGATCGCGCTGATCCGGGGTAACGGGGTGTTCGGCATCTTCGCCGCCAACCACCTCACCGAACTGGTGTGGGCGATCGGCGCCGCGCTGCTCAGCTTCCTGGCGCTGTTGCCGCGAGTCGGCGGCGGGCGCGTGTACGCGGAACGAGACGAGCCCGCCGAGGTGCCGCGGCGTCGCATCGTGCGGCGGGGCTCGCGGACCCCGGTCGATCGCGACCCGGTGCAGGACCCCTCGCCGTCGGCGGGGGCGCGCGGGGCCGACAGCCCCGAGACCCGATAAAGGAGACCCAGCAATGTCCAACATGGATGACGCATACCAGTGGCAGGGCCGGACGCTGATCGGCTCAGACGGAGAGAAGATCGGAAAGGTGTCGGAGATCTACGAGGATCCGGCGACGGGTAAGGCCGAGTGGGCCACAGTGTCCAGCGGCCTGTTCGGCAACAAGTCAAACTTTGTGCCGCTCACCGGAGCCTCACGGAACGGGGAGGACATCCACGCGCAGGTCACCAAGGCCCAGGTCAAGGACGCCCCCGGTGTCGCCGACGACGACGATCTCTCCGAGCAGGAGGAACGGCGCCTGTTCGAGCACTACGGCGTCCCTTACACCACCGAGGGAACGACGACCGCTCAGGGCTCGCCGCCGGCGGGCCCGGACACGACCGATCGGCCCAGCGCGTCCACGCAGACCGGCGGCGTGGGCGGTAGCCGCGAATCCGGTGACGCCTCGACCGACAGCGCGACCACCCGTCCAGAGCCGGGCACGGGGACCGGGACCCATCAGCCCGAGGGCGGTCGCCGGCGGCTGCGCAGGTACGTCGTCACCGAGGTCACCACCACCGTCCCGGTGGCCGACGAGGAGACGGAGTTCGAGGGTGGCCCCACCGACAGCACCCGCCGCTGAGCTCATGGTGCGGCGCGCAGAGACGGTTGCGCGCCGCCACCGCGGCGAGGGGCGAGAACCCGAGCCTCCGAGTGCCTGCCCGGAGACGGTGTGACGAGGATGCTGACGGGCTAATCGTCGGGGAAGCTGACCTGCACCAGCGGGCTGCCGGCGACCCAGTCATCGAGCACCGCGGTCGGCCACGGGCTGTCGGGCCCCTGGCGCGCGTTGAAGTCCTCGACGAACTGTGCGAGCACGCGCCGGCGCTCGTCAGCGTCGGTGATCACGGTGGCGCTCGCCGGCAGGTCGGCGACGGTCCCGTGCTTGAGATGAAAGGTGAACTGCGGCGCGGCGGCCAGGTTCAGCAGCCACGCCCGCGGGCGCGGTGCCGGGATCCCGCTCAGGTAGATCGCGCCCTCGAAGCGGTAGAAGACGGTCTCGATGCGACGCGCCTCGCCGGAGCGTCGACCGGTGGTGGTGATGTCGATCGTCCGCTGCTCCATGGGCGTGGCGCGGTCGATCTCGAGCGCGTGCCGGACGTCGTCGTTCACGTGCCCAGCGTACCCCGGCGCACGACGGCCATAGCATTCGGCTCACCGACGGCCGACGGCCGCGGGGACCACGAAGCCACCGGAAGGGACGAGCAGATGAAAGCCTCCGTTGACGGAACCGTCATCGCCGACGCACCCGACTCGGATCTGATCACGATCGAGGGCAACCAGTACTTCCCGCCCGCATCGCTGAACGCCGAGGCGTTCAGCAACAGCCCGACGCCCTACACCTGCCCGTGGAAGGGCGTCACGCAGTACCACGACGTCTCCGTGGGCGGCTCGGTGTATCACGACGCGGCATGGAGCTACCCGGACCCGTACCCGGCCTCGTTTGACCGGGTGGGAAGTGACTACACCGGCTACGTCGCCTTCGACGCGCGTCAGGTGACCATCGACTGAGCGCGCCGCGCGGCTCCGGCCGGCCGCGAGGCCGGCCGGTGAGACCGGGGGCTGACCGGCTCTCGCGCAGTCAGTCGCCGCTGTCGAACTTGAACGAGATGCCGAGCCGGACGCGATAGTTGAGGACCGAGCCGTTCTCGATCGTCACATCCTGTCGGATCACCTCGGCCACGCGGATGTCGCGAACGGTTGCCGCGGCGGTCTCGACCGCGTTGCGGGCGGCCGCCTCCCAGCCCTGCTCGCTGACCCCAATCACTTCGGTTACTCGATACACGCTGTCTGCCATCTGAGATCTCCTTCTGGAGCACGATTGTTGCCTTGAGGCGGGCCAGCCTATATCCGGCGCCGGGCCGCCGTCCAGCCCCGCCCGGCGTCGTCCTCGGTTCATCGAGGGCTGAGAGTGCAGCGCGAGGACGACCCCGACCGCGGCGATGAGGCGTGCGCCGGCGGCGCGTCGGGCAAGATGAAACGACCGTGGGATTCACGCGCGCTGAACTCGAGGCGTTCCGCGGCCGGGAGGTCGCTGACCTCATCGGATCCGAGCTGAAGCTGTTGTTCGTCGGGATCAATCCCGGCCTGTGGACGGCCGCGGTGCAGACCCACTTCGCTCACCCGGCCAACCGCTTCTACCCGGCGCTGCTCCAGGCGGGGATCATCGAGCGCACGATCAACCCCGCAGAGGGGATGACCGACGCGGACCGCGCTCACCTGAGGTCGCGGGGGATCGGGATCACCAACCTCGTGCGGCGGGCGAGCGCCCGGGCATCCGAACTCTCCGCGGCGGAGCTGCGCGAGGGCGGCGCGCGTCTGCATGAGCTCGTCGATCAGTGCCGGCCGGCGGTGGTGGCCATCGCCGGCATCACCGCCTACCGCCAGGCGTTCGGCCAGCGCGGGGCGGCCCTCGGGCGCCAGCCGCAGACCGACGAGCACGCGGCTCGCTGGTCGGGCGCGGTGCTCTGGGTGGTTCCAAATCCGAGCGGGCTCAACGCGCACGAGACGATCGCGACGCTCGCTGCCGCCTACGCGGCGCCGGCCGCTGCGGCGGGCATCATCAACGGCTGATCAGCCGGCTCCGGCCGCCTCGAACACCCCACCGGGGGTTGGATCACCCGCGGCGGTTTTCCTCGGCTGCTCTCGGGTAGGTCGGCGGGCGTGGCGAGTCAACGCGACACGGTCAACGAGCTGCTCGACAGGCACGGTCAGACCTTCGCCGAGGAGCTGGGGATCGATCTGTCCAGGCCGACGCCCTCACCCCTGTTCCGGCTGCTGTACGCCTCGGTGCTCTACGGCGCCCGCATCAACTCACAGATCGCGACCCGGGCGGCCACGAACCTCCAGAAGGCCGGCTGGCGGACCGCGCCGAAGATGGCGCAATCGCGGTGGGAGGACCGGGTCGCGGCGCTCCACGACGCCGGGTACACCCGCTACCAGGAGCGCACCGCGACCATGCTCGGCGATCTCTCGCAGTTCGTCACCGAGCGGTGGAAGGGGGACTTGCGCCGGCTGCGCGATGCGGCGCAGCGCGACCCTTCACAGGAGCGCAAGCTGCTCACGGAGGTCAAGGGCCTCGGCGACGTCGGGGTGGACATCTTCTTCCGCGAGGTGCAGGTGGCCTGGAAGGAGCTGCGGCCGTTCGCCGACGATCGCGCGCTGCGGGAGGCCAAGCGGCTGGGCCTCGGCGACGACGAGAAGGCGCTGGCCCGGCTGACCTCCAGTGCCGCAGAGCACGCGCGGTTGGTGGCGGCGCTGGTCCGAACCGCGCTGGCTCACGACGAGGACGAGGTCAGAGCCGCGGCGGATGCGTGAGCGACGTCATGGGGCGTCTCGCCGCGGAGGCTGACTCGTCGGACGGTCCGGATCTATCCCGGCTGAGCACACGCCTGCCCACGCCGGTCAATCGTCCTCCACGATGAAGTCCCAGCCCGCGAGCGGAAGATGTCCGGACTTCGTGAAGCCCGTCGGGTTAAAGACAATCGAGCCGTCGCCGGCGGCGATGATCGTGCTCATGGACAACGTGAGCCGCCGGCCGCTGGCGAGCCGCTCGGGCATGCTGCCGCCGCCGCGCACGCGAATGCTCGGCACGATGTTGTCACCCTGCTGGTCGAGGATGGTGAAGTCCCTCGGGGCGAGCGGGATCGTCCCGTGGGTGCGAGTGAAGGTGAGCAAAAACTTCGCGGGAACCGTCGGGTCGTTGGTTCCGACGTACTTGTTGTTGTAGAGCGGTCCGTTCATCGTCGCAAGCGTCCGACCGCTCGTGAGATGCAGCTCCACGCTGTCGCCAGCGATCGCCAGCTGCGGATGCGAGCGGGTGGCGACGACGACCCGGTTGATCTTCGTCGTGCGACTGGGGAGATAACCGGCGGCGCCCGGTTTCTGCCGGGAGACGGGCGAATGCAGGCGGGCGAGCACCTCGTCGTGCAGCGCCCGCTGCCGGGTCTGCATCCGCGCCGAAACCTGATGCCCGACCGGGAAGCCCGCGTCGACCTGTCTGGGCGTGCTGGGGGCGTGCGAGGCCCCGCAGCCGGTGAGCACGACGCAGCCGACCACAGACACGAGCACCCCGCATCGGCGGGCCGCAGTGCACGCGCCCGCGACGAACCGGGGCCGCCGCCCTCGCGCGTCACGCCCAGACGGGATGCAGATCACCGGTCTCACCGCGGCGCGTTGGTGAACACGTCGCGCCCGAAGGGAACGAGGCCTGGCTGTGCGGCGTAGCCGATGTGGCCCTCCCCGTCCAGGCCTGGCGAGGCCGAGCCAACCGCGAACAGGTCCTCCATCGTGCGCAGCCAGCTGTAGTGGTTGTAATAGACCGTGCTCACCGTCCCTGGCTTGATGAAGGGGCTGATGAGCACCGCGCCGGCGTCTCCTCCGCCCGGGGTCGGGGTGTTCGAGTTGTAGAAGGGGTCGCTCAGGCCTGTGCAGGCCTGCCCCGATCCACCCTCGTCGGCCGGCGTCGGGTCGCAGTCCGCGGCGAGCGAGACGCTCGTCACCGCGCCCGTCGGCTTGATCGGCTGGCCGGTGGCATTGACGAGCCTGAAGAAGCCCTCCTCCTCGAAGCTCGTCGAGCCGTTCGCGCCGACCGGGATCACCCCCGGATTGAGCCCGGAGGGCTGGCACCTTTTCGGGCCCGTGCAGCTGCCGAGCGGCCCGTCGGTGACCTTGCCGATGTAGGCGCCGGCGGGAATGTTCGGTCCGCTCACCGTGCGTCCCTCGTCGGTGATCTTGATCGAGTTGTCCTCGATCAGCGAGGAGTCGATGTTGCCGCTGACTCCGCTCGTGTCGGTCCGGGCCTCGGTGAGGGAGTCGGTGTCAGTCGTCGCCGCCTGCGGTCCGAGCACGCAGGTGGCGATCGACCCGGTCTGCGGGTTGAGCGGTGTCGGGTGCACCGTGTTGTCGGACGTCTGCGGGATGCAGTTGTCTGGACGGTCCAGGCCGGCGGCGTCACCGGGTCCGGCAGAGAGTTGCTGGCCGGTCGTCGGATCGGTGACGAGCGGAGTGTTCGGACCGGTCGGCTCGCTTCCGAGCTCCACGTAGTGCCCGTTTTCGTCAATTGTCTCACCGGCCGCGTCGGTGGCCAGCGCGGCGGACGCACCCGGTTTGATTCCAAGCTGGTCGAACTTGCCGTGGTCGTTGTAGAAGGAGTTGCTGTAGGTATAGGGGGGATAGCCCTCGTCAAAGGTGATATCGATGAGGCCGCCGGACTTGAACTCGTTGGAGCTTTCGATCTCGGGGATGACGTGCTGTAGGTACAGGTCGGCGGCGTACAGCCCGCCGGTTCCATTCTTCGGCGGGTTGGGGATGTCCGGCGCGGCCCAGCCGCCCGACAGGTTGCCGCCCTCGGGGTGGCCGTTCAGATCGCTCGACGCCGCCGCGGTCCCGTTGACGCACTCCGCATCGTGGGCGTCCGAACAGTTGTCGGGAGTCATCCAGACGAAATTGGGATACGCGTTGGGGTTGCCCTCGTTGGCCTTGAGGTCGCTGTAGAAGTCGGCCCCGGGGTTGTCGAACATCGGCTCGATATGCGACGGGTTGCAGTCCTGGGGGTTATCGGTGAGCGACTGGAACCACGGGAAGGGGAAGTGCTTCGGCACGTAGGCGCCGCCGGCGCTCGCCGACCCGGGGTTGGGCTGAGCGGTGCTGCTCGTTGGCGCGGCGTTCGCGATCGGGTAGCTCGACCCGCTCGGGTTGTCATACGGCGCGCCGCACGCGTCCTCGTCCTCCGTGAGGTTGCCGCTGCCGCTGGCCGCCGTCGGACCGCTGTTCGTCGTGTCCCCAAGGTCCTGGGCGTAGCCCTTCCAGGTGATGCCTGCGGCGTCGAACTGGTTGAAGAGCGTCTGCACGCTCCGCGGGTACACACACCCGAGCGTCGTCGGGGTCAGGGTCGACGCGTTGCCGTTGTAGGCGTCCGGGCCCGCCGCCGCTGTCCACTGGCCGAAGTTCGGGTTGGTCGTCAGGCTGCCACCGCCGACATCGACGCCGTCGTCGGTTGGTGCCCCGTCGGCGTCGGCCGCGTTACCCGTCTGGTTGTAGTAGGTGCAGTCATCCTGCGTGTCAGGCTGCGGCGCTTGGCCAGAGACATAGGAGAGATAGTTGTCCTGGCTCGAATGACCGGTCGCGAAGTAGTTCTTCAGCAGGGCCCCCTGCTTGGGCAGCGTCTGCCATAGATAGGTGTTGTGGTTCAGACCGGTGAAGGACGCGTCGTAGGACTTGTTCTCCAGGATGATCAGCCACACGTGCTTGATCGTCCCGGGTGGCACGCCGAGATGGTCGAAATGCTGGGGAGCCCGCGGCGTCGCGATCTGTCGCTGGGTGACGGTCTGCGCCTGTTGGGAGGTGTCCCGGGCGGCGGCCGGCGAGGCCGCGATGAGCGCCGTTCCCGCGGCGAGCGCGATGACACTCGAGACGAAGCCGGAGAACGCGGCCCGGCGGCAGCGATGCGGCGTGGCCAGCGAGCTCCTGCGCAACCTGCGCCAGCAAGACATCATTCCCGATCCTTTCCCCAGCTTCATCGATCGCGCCGTTGTCGACGTCGTGAGGGGCATGGTCACCGACTGCGCCGGCCGAGATGTGGTGAAGCTGTAAAGAGCCGGCGACGTCGACGGGGCCGGCTGGTGCCCCGGGCCCGGCGGCAGGCCGAGCGGGGCCATCCGGGCGTCCAGGCGGGCAAAGTGCCAGTGCTCAGTTCTGGTGCTCGACCTCGCATACGAGCGGTCGCCGGTGATCGCCGCCACGGTCCCGAAACTGCATTGAGTCACGACGGCGCGCCGGTCGTGCAGGTGCGTGTCCGTCGCGCAGGTCGAGCGCGCCCGCGGTCTCGTCACCGGCGCCGCGCGCACTACGCCTCCGCGTCTCGGTACTCATCGGCGTCGTAGTCGTAGAGCGGGTCTTCGTCGATGTCGACGCGCAGGCAGGTCTTCGCGTCTTCGTAGAACACCCAGATGCAGGTGTTGCCGAACTCCACGGCGTCGGGTTCCGGGAGGCCGCCGTCGCGGAGCAGCGCCCGCACCCTCGCCTCGCAGGCACGCTTCTGTTCGAGTGTCGCCATCGGCCAATCTTCGGCGCTGCCCGTGTCACAGATCCAGACCCAAATGCACCAAGTTCGTCACGATCCCGC
>CAXTTD010000042.1:0-12953 GCA_964246945.1 uncultured Solirubrobacteraceae bacterium
GTCCACTCGACCGCCTCCCGGGTCGCCGAGCAGCTCGCCGACGCCCGCCCGCCCCGGCACGAGGCCCCGCTGCTCGTGATGGACGGCCGACGCCTGCTCGTCGACGCCTCCGGGGTGACGCTCGGGCGCAGCCGCCAGTGCGAGGTGATGGTCGACGACGCGAACGTCTCCCGGTCGCACGCCGAGGTCCGTCCCCACGGCCGCTCGTGGGTGCTCACCGACCTCGGCTCCACCAACGGCACCCGGCTCAACGGGCGGCGGATCGCCCGCCCCGAGGTGCTCGAGTCCGGCGACGAGATCGAGGTCGGCACGACGACCCTCACCTTCACGCTGGAGTAGTGGTCGGTGACGCTGCAACCCGTGTCGGTCGCCCTCAAGTTCGGCTTCCTCGGCGTGCTCTACCTGTTCCTGGTGTGGGTCTCGCTGAGCGCCCTGCGCGATCTGCGCCGCGGCCGGGGCGGCGGGCGCGCCTACGAGGACGGATACGAGCCGCGCGAGGGCCCCTACGACGCGACCGGGATGCACGACGCGGTCTCCAGTGGACTGCTCGAAACCGACGGGTTCGAGCCGCGACTGCTCGTCGAGCGGGCCGCGGGCCACGCGAGTGGGATCGCCTACGATCTCTCCGAGGCGGCGACGCTCGGCCGCGGCAACGTCGAGATCCACCTCGAAGATCCGTTCGCCTCCTCCCATCACGCCCGTATCACCCGCGAGGGGTCGGTCGTCGTGCTCGAGGATCTCGGGTCGACCAACGGCACCTATCTCAACGACTCGCCGCTGTCGGGCCCCGCGCCCCTGCACGACGGCGACACGATCCGCATCGGCGACAGCGAGTTCACCTACCTCCAATGACGACCCACGAGTAGATGCTGCGCGCCGTCGACAGCGTGTGGAAGACCGACACCGGCCGCCAGCGGCGCGACAACGAGGACAGCGCGTACGTCCGCGTGCCGCTGTTCGTGGTCGCCGACGGGATGGGCGGCGCCCAGGCCGGCGAGGTCGCCTCCGCGCTCGCCGTGGAGGAGTTCCGTCGGGGGCTGCCCGATGCCGGAGTCGGCCAGGCGACGCTCGAGCAGCGCCTCTCCGAACGGGTGCGCTCGGCCAACCGGCGCATCTTTGACACCGCCCAGCTCGAGCGCGAGCACTCCGGGATGGGCACGACGCTCACCGCGGTGTACCTCGAGGACGCGACGCTCGTCATCGCCCACGTCGGCGACAGCCGCGCCTACCTGCTGCGCGACGGCGAGCTCACGCGGCTCACCGATGACCACTCGCTGGTCGAGGAGCTCATGCGCCGCGGCAAGCTCACTCCCGAGCAGGCCGCCGAGCATCCCCAACGCTCGATCATCACCCGTGCGCTCGGCATCGAGCCCGAGGTCGAGGTCGACACCTGGACCTATCCAGCGCAGGACGGGGACGTCGTGCTGCTGTGCAGCGACGGGCTCACCTCGATGATCGACGAGGGCCAGATCGCTCACGCGCTGCGCTCCGAGCCCGACCTCGAGCACGCTGGCGAGCGGCTCATCCACGAGGCCAACGCCGCCGGCGGGCGCGACAACATCACGGTCGTCCTGTTCCGTCTCATGGACACCGACGTGGACCCCGCCCCGCCCGCGGACATCGCGTCGACGGCGCACGAGGCGCCGGCCGGCGGGTCGCTCGTGGCGCCCCGCGAGGACCTCGGTGCCGACCAGCACACCGCGGTCATGCCCGCCGTTGCTCCGACCCCCGGGACCGCGGGCGGTCTGCTGCGTCCCCGCCTCGCCCGCACCCAGGGCCGCCCGCAGCCGGCGGGCAGGACACACCGGCGCCGGGGCGAGAGCCTCACCTTCAAGCTCTTCGCCGCCCTGTTCTCGATCTCGGTGGTCCTCTTCCTGTTCGGCGGCGGCGGGTACCTCGCCACCCGCCAGCTGTTCTTCATCGGCACCAACCGCGACGGCATCGTCACCCTCTACGACGGCCTGCCCTACGACTTCATCGTTCCGTTTTGGGAGACCGACTACACCTCGGGCCTACCCGCCTCCGAGGTGCCGGTGGCCGACCGGGCCTCGCTGTTCAACCACGATCTGCGCTCCCAGAACAGCGCGATCGCCATCATCCGCGCCGCCGAGCGTGGTCACTACACAAAATGAGTGCCCGCAACCGCGAGCTGCTCGCGCTGCTGCCGGCCACCGCGCTCGTCGTGGCCGGCTTCACCGCGGTGTTCGTCCAGCAGCAGAACGTGCTGCCCAACGTCTCGCTCACCTACGGGGCGATCTTCCTCGCCCTGTGCCTGGTGACCCACGTCTTCATCCGCGTCACGCTGCCCTACGCCGACCCGTACCTGTTCCCCCTGGTGGCGCTGCTGGCGAGCGTGGGGATCGTGATGATCTATCGCATCGACGCCACCGACGCGCGCCAGCAGGCGCAGTGGTTCGTGGTCGGCCTGGTGCTGTTCGCGGCGACGATCCTGTGCTTCCGCGACTACCGCAAGCTCGAGAACTACCGCTACGTGATCGTCGCCGTCTCGCTGCTGCTGCTCATCCTGCCGCGGCTGCCGGTGATCGGCGAGTACTCCAACGGCGCGTACCTTGGCATCCGGCTGCCGGGCGGGATCACCTTCCAGCCCACCGAGTTCTCCAAGGTCGGCCTCGTCATCTTCCTTGCCAGCTACCTGCGCGACACCCGCCAGGTGCTCGTCCAGGGCGCCCGCCGCTTCCTGGGGGTGACGATCCCGCCGCTGAAGCACTTCGGGCCGGTGCTCGTGATCTGGGGGGTGGCGATGATCATCCTCCTTCTGCTCTCGGACATCGGCTCCTCGGTGATGTTCTACGGCGCGCTGCTCGCGATGCTCTACGTCGCCACCGGGCGAGTGTCGTTCGTGATCATCGGCCTCGTCGCGTTCATCGCCGGCGCGTGGTTCATCGGGGCCCACATCCCGCACGTGCACGCCCGCTTCGAGACGTGGCTGCACGCCCTGTCCCCGGCGCTCTACAACAAGCCGCTCGGCTCCGAGCAGGTCGCCAACGGCAACTTCGCGATGGCCGCCGGCGGCCTGTTCGGCCAGGGGTTCGGGTTCTCGACTCTCACCTATCCCGGAACTCACGTCTACCTCATCCCGTTCCCCCAGACGGACATGATCTACGCGGTGCTCACCGATGAGACCGGCCTGTTCGGCGCCGTCGCGGTCCTCATCGGCTACCTGATGTTCGTGTACCGGGGGCTCGCGACCGCGATGCTCTCCTCGGATTCGTTCTCCAAGCTGATGGCCACCGGCCTGTCGGCGGTGTTCGCGCTGCAGGTGTTCGTGATCGTCGGTGGAGTCACCCGGGTGATCCCGCTCACCGGCGTCACGCTGCCGTTCATCTCCTACGGCGGCGCCTCGCTGGTGGCCAACTTCGTGCTGCTCGCGTTGCTGCTGCTCGTCTCCAATCGCGCCCGTCGCCCCGCGCGTCCACTCGCATGAACGACCAGATCGTCAAGCTGTTCGGCGCCATCGTGCTGCTGTTCGCGCTGCTCGTGTTCTTCACCAGCCGCTGGACGGTGTTCTCGGCGAGCGCCCTGAACCGCAACACGCTCAACAAGCGGACCCTGATCGCCCAGGAGCGGATCAAGCGCGGCGCGATCCTCGCCGACAACGGCACGGTGCTCGCGCACTCGGTGTCCGCCGGCGGGGGGACGTGGCGGACCACCTATCCGGGCGGTTCGCTGTACGCCCAGACGGTCGGCTACTGGAACGGCTCCGGGGACAACGCGGGTCTCGAGCTCTACTACTCGGGCCGCCTGGAGGGCTCGACCTCCACGGTGAGCTCGGTGTTCGGTCCGCTCTCGAGCCACGTCCAGCAGGGCGACACGCTGCACACGACGCTCGACCCGCAGGCGATGGCGGTCGCCCGCCGCGACCTCGACGGGCGCACCGGCTCGGTGGTCGCCCTCGACCCGCGCACCGGCGCGGTGCTCGCGATGTACTCCAACCCCACCTTCGACCAAGACGATCCGGGTCATGACTGCGTCAACGCCTGCCAGGTCAACCGCGCGGTCAACAGCGCCTACCCGCCGGGTTCGACGTTCAAGATCGTCACCGCGGCGGGAGCCATCAACACCGGGAAGTTCACGCCGAACTCCGAGCTCGACGGCAACTCGCCGCGGACGATCTCCGGGGTACCGCTGGAGAACGACGAGGACCAGTCGTTCGGTGACGTGTCGCTCAGCTACGCGCTCACGCAGTCGATCAACACCGTGTGGGCGCAGGTCGGCGACGACCTGGGGATCCCCACGATGACCGAGTACATGAAGCGCTACGGCTTCTACGCGCGGCCGCCGATCGACCTGCCCGCCGCGGAGCTGCGCGCCTCGAACGTGATCTCGCCCGCCGGCGCGACGTATCCCGCGGGCTCGCAGGATGAGGACATCGGCCGCATCGCGATCGGCCAGGGCGGCCTCGCGGTGACGCCGCTGCAGATGGCGATGGTCGCCTCCGCGGTCGCCGACGGCGGCCGCCTGGAGACTCCGCACCTCGCCTCCCGGTTCACGAACTCCAGCGGGCAGACGGTGGCGACGATCCACCCGCGGCTGTATCACCGCGTGATGAGCGCGACCTCCGCGGAGGAGATCAACCAGATGATGCGCACCGTGGTCGACGAGGGCACCGGGCAGGCCGCGCAGCTCGGCTCCGGGATCCAGTTCGCCGGCAAGACCGGCACCGCGTCGGTCGGGCCCACCGGCGAGGACCTCACCCAACCGTGGTTCATCGGCTTCGCCCCCGCGAACGACCCCAAGGTGGCGGTCGCCGTCGACATCGAGCGCACCGACGATGGCTACGGTGGACAGGTGGCCGCTCCGATCGCCCGCGACGTCGTCCAGACCCTGCTCGACGAGGGTAAGTAGGTCGCCGCGGACATGTCGGGCATCGCCAGGGACACGCTGATCGACGGCCGCTACAAGGTCGTCTCGCGGCTGGGCACCGGGGGCATGGCCGACGTGTTCCTGGTCGAGGATCAGCTGCTCGGCCGCAAGGTCGCGCTCAAGCTCCTGCACCGCCGCTTCGCCGAGGATCCGGCGTTCGTGGAGCGCTTCCGCCGCGAGGCCCGGGCGGCGGCGGGTCTGCAGCAGCAGAACATCGTCGGCATCTACGACCGCGGCGAGTACGACGGGACCTACTACATCGCGATGGAGTACGTGCCCGGGCAGACGCTCAAGGAACTCATCCAGCGCGAGGCGCCGCTGGATCCGGTGCGGGCGATCGACATCGCGCTGCAGATCCTCAAGGCCGGCCGGTTCGCCCACGGGCGCGGGATCGTGCACCGCGACCTGAAGCCCCACAACGTGATCGTCGACGAGGCGGGCGACGCCAAGGTGACCGACTTCGGGATCGCGCGCGCGGGCGCCTCGGACATGACCGAGACCGGGTCGATCATGGGCACCGCCCAGTACCTGTCACCCGAGCAGGCCCAGGGCCGGTCGGTGACCGCGTCCTCGGACCTCTATTCGGTGGGCGTCGTGCTCTACGAGATGCTCACCGGCCGCGTGCCGTTCGACGGCGAGCAGGCGGTGACGATCGCCCTCAAGCACGTCTCCGAGGCCCCGACGCCGCCGCGGGCGTTCCATCCCGAGATTCCTCCTGAGCTCGAGCAGACCGTGCTGTGGACGCTCAACAAGAACCCCGCCGACCGCCCCGCCGACGCCGAGCAGCTCATGACCGTGCTCGAGCACTGCCGCGCGGCGATCCGCGCCGACGCCGCCGGCCAACACACCGCGGCGATGACCGCCGTCGCGGCGGGCGCCGCCGCCGGGATGCCGATCGAGGGGCTGCCGGAGCTGCCGCCGCCGGTTGAGCAGCCGGCCACCCGCGAGGACTCGGGTCAGATGGCGGCGGTCGTCCCGCCCGGGTCCGACGAAGACGACGAGCCCCGGCGGGGCGGCGGCTGGCGGCCGTGGCTGCTCGGCCTGCTAGTGCTCGCGCTCGTCGTCGGCGCGGCCGCGGCGGCCTACTTCCTCAGCCGGCCGAAGCAGGTGGTGGTGCCGAAGGTGGTCAACCAGACGTTCAGCGTCGCCCGCACGCGCCTGCAGAACGCCGGCTTCCAGGTCTACCGGGTTCCCCAGTCCAACGGCAAGGCAGTGGGGACGGTGCTCAGCGAGAGCCCGGGCGGCGCAACCAAGGCCGACAAGGGCTCAACGGTGACGCTCACCGTCTCCACCGGCCAGGGCAAGGTCTCGATCCCCTCGGTCCAGGGTGAGTCGAGGGCCCGGGCCCGGGTGTCGCTGAAGAGCTTCGGGTTGAAGGTCTCGCGCACCGAGCCGCAGGCCTCCTCGCGGTTCCCGACCGGCTCGGCGACCGGGACCAGCCCCGGCGCCGGGACCTCGGTGCCCAAGGGGGACTCGGTCATCCTGTTCATCTCGAGCGGGAGGCCGACGGCGACGGTTCCGGACGTCGGCGATGACCCGCAGGGCACCGCCACGGCGACGCTCACGAACGACGGGTTCAAGGTGAGCGTCGTCCGGCAGACGACGAGCACCACGACCGCGGGGGACGTCGTCGCCCAGGATCCGGCGCCGAACACGACCGCCGCCACCGGTTCGACGGTGACCATCACCGTCGCCCGCGCGCCGGCGCTTGTGGACGTGCCCTCGGTGGTCGACGGTCAGGTGGGCGCGGCGTTCACCGCCCTGCAGACGGCTGGCTTCAAGGTGAACCGCACCTTCCAGCCGGTCACCCACCCCGACCGGGTCGGCATCGTCCTCAGCCAGTCGCCCGACGGCGGCGCGAAGCTCGCCAAGGGCTCGACGGTGACGATCGTCGTCGGCCAGGCGGGTGCGGCGAGCTCGTCGGGGACCTCGACCACCGGCGGCGCGGGCTCTCCGTCATCCTCGACGTCCACGACCACTTCCAGCAACGGCACCTCCACCAATCCCTAGTGACGGACCACTAGTGGGTGGCGTCGCGCGTACGGTGCCGTGGCGCTTCTGCTGGCGCTGCGGCGAGCGGCTCTCCGCGGTGCCGCCCACGCGCTGCGCGGCCTGCGGCGAGGTCCACTACGTGAACCCGAAGCCGTGCGGCAACGCCCTGGTGGTGCGCGGCGGCCGCGTGCTGCTGCTGTGTCGCGCCCGCGACCCCGATGCCGGCGCCTGGACGGTTCCCGGCGGGTTCTGCGAGGCCGGCGAGCACCCGCGGGCGGCGGCCGAGCGGGAGCTGCTCGAGGAGACGGGCGCCCGGAGCCGGGCGGTCGCCTACCTCGGCACGTGGATGGACACCTACGGGCCACCGGCGCCCGACGGCCTGCGGATCACCTGCGCGGTGAGCGGTTACCTGTGCGAGCTCGCCGATCCGGCGGCGCCGCTGCGCCCGCAGCCCGGTGAGGCGCGCGCGGTGCGGTGGTTCGCCTCCGGGGCGCTGCCCGCGCCGCTCGCGTTCCCCGCCCACGTGCCGGCGATGATCGCGGCCGGTCTCGCGCTCGCCCGGTCGGGGGAGCGCCCGGTGATGTACGACGCGAGCTGACCTTCGCTGCCGGGCGGCCCGGTGCTCACGATCGCACAATCGTGTGCCAGTCGCCGGGACGATGTGTAATGCGCTTGGCGGGACGACTCCGATCGCACACGCCGCCCCGGCGCCCTGCCCGGCTGTGCGATCGTGTGGTCCCGAGCGCCCGGCCCGCGACCAGCATGACCGCCGAGCCGCCACCACACATCAATGACCCGGGATGGGTGGCGGGCGAGTACACCGACCCCGCCCGTCTCGCAGGCCGAGCGGCGTTCTGGACCGACCGTGTCGGCCCCCAGCCCCAGGAGCTCGCACTTGAGCGGGTGCTCGCCCTGCGGCCCAGGCGGGTGCTCGAGGTCGGCTGCGGTCCCGGCGAGTTCGCGCAGTCGCTCTCCGCTGCGGGGATCTCGGTGGTCGCCACCGACGCCTCACCGCAGATGGTGCGGCGGGCCGCCGCGCGGGGCCTCGACGCCCGGGTCGCCGATGTCCAGGCGTTGCCGTTCGCCGACGATGACTTCGACGTGGCCGTCGCCAACTTCATGCTCTACCACCTCCCGGATCTCAACCGCGGCCTCGCGGAGCTCGCGCGAGTCCTCGCGCCGGCGGCAACGCTCGTGGCCACGACGAACGGAGAACGCAAGCTCGCCGAGATGTGGGATCTCGTCGGGCGTCCCGCCGAGCCGGCGGTGTTCAGCAGCGAGAACGGCGCCGGCGCCCTGGGCAGGCACTTCGCGAGCGTCACTCGCATCGACGTGATCGAGCCGTTCACGGTGACCGAGCGTGCGATGCACGAGTACATCGCCCACACCCGCTTTGCCGCGCTGGTCGACAATCTCCCTCAGCTCCCGGAGGGCCTCACCGTCACCGCGATCTCCAGCGTCTTCGTTGCCACCGCCGCCCGCTGAGATGCGGTCGTTCGCCGACATCTCCGGCGAGCTCGCCCGCCGGATCGGGGCGGGGGAGCGGGTGGCGCTGCTGATGCTCGACGCGCTCGGCCGCCGGCAGCTCGAGCGCGAGCACGACCATCCGCTGCTCGCGCGTCTGGATATCACGCCGCTGCGCAGCCAGTTCCCGTCGACCACCACCGCCCACGTGACCACCCTCGCCTTCGGGGTGCCGGTCGAGGTCCATGGGCTCTACGAATGGCGGGTGCTCGAGCCCTCGCTCGACGAGATCATCGTCCCGCTGCGGTTCCGTCCGGCCGGATCCGAGGTCGACGACGCGCTCGTCGGCCGCCTCGATCCGGCGCTCCTCGCGCCCGGACCGACGGTGTACGAGCAGCTCGCCGTCCCCGCGCTCGTCCTGGCGCCCCGCGGGGTCGCCGGCGCGTTCGACCGGGTCGCCACCGCGGGCGCGGCGAAGCGCAGCTTCGCCACTCTGCAGCACGGCGTCGCCGAGCTCGCGCGCGCGTTCCACGACGACCCCGAGCTGCGCTACGCGTACCTGTACTGGAACGAGATCGACCGGATCGGTCACCACCACGGCCCGAGCTCGCCCGAGTTCCGGACCGCCGCCCGGGCTGCTCTCGCCGACGTGCTCGCGGTCGCCGACGAGCTGGCGCGCGACGGTGTCACGGTGCTCATCACCGCCGACCACGGTCAGGTCGACGTTCGCCCCGACCGCGTCGACTACCTCGATGTCCGGTGGCCGGAGCTGCGCGGCCTGCTCACCCACCGGGCCGCCGGGTCCGCGCGGGACGTATTCCTGCACGTCGTCCCTGGCCGGGTCGACGACGTCATCGAGGGGCTCGCCGCGCGCCTCGGAGACCGCGCCGAGGTGGTCTCCGCCCGGTCACTGTTCGCGGCCGTGGGCCCGCGCCTGGAGGCCCGCCTCGGAGACGTCGCGGTGCTGCCCGCCCCCGGCCGCGGGGCGTGGCTGGCCGCCACCCCGAGCGTCGAGACCTGGAACCTCGGCTCCCACGGCGGGCGTACCGAGGCGGAGACCGCGACCTACCTCGCGCGGGTCATCCCCCGCTGACCCGCGCGGTCCGGCGAATCGCCGCCGCAACCGCTCAGGTGTAGAGCGCGACCTCGTTGATCGCCACCTGGCTGTGGTCGCCCAGCGAGGTGATCCACACCAGGTAGTAGCGGTAGCGGACCCCGCCGGTGTGCAGGCGGATCGTCTGCGAGCTGCCGACGCTCGCCGCCGCCCCGACCTGGGTCCAGCCACCGGCGCCGACCGTGAAGGTGTCGGGGTCAGGCCGCGTCCGCGCGGCGTAGATCACCACGCGGTAGCCGGCGGTCGCGGTGTCCAGGCGCATCGACCCGGCAGCCACCGGCGTGACCGAGACGTACAGGCCGACGCCCTTCTTGTTGAAGCCGTCGTAGTAGGTCTCGGTCCGCCACGCGGTGTTGCGGTCGCCGTCGACCGCGTACGCGTCGAGGCCCGGATTCTGCGTTTTGGGTCCGTACGGAGCGTCGGGGTTGTAGTCGTGGGCGCAGCTTCCGCACAGCGTCACCTCGTGCGGGGTCGCTGCCGGCGCCTTCTGGGGCAGTGAACCGTTGCCGTCGTGGGTGTTGGAGGTGACGAACAGGATGATCGCCGCGACGATGAGCCCGGTGAGCACGCCGACCGCCGCGATCCGGCGCGGATGCAGCACCCGCAGCGGCAGCTCGCGGCCGGTGTCAGACGGCAGCGCGCGCAGCACCGTCGTCGCCTCGCGGGAGGCGCTGCCCGCCCGCGCGGTCTCCAGGCGCAGGACGTCCTCGAGGTCGGCGATCATCGCGCGGTCGTCGGCGTAGCGCTCGATCTCGCGCTTGGCGGTGGCGGCATCGACCACCGAGGCGAGCGCGGCGGAGATCTCCGGGCGCTTGTCCTGGACGTCGGGGAGCTCCTCGCGGACGTGCTTCATGGCCACCGCGACCTGGTTCTCGCCCCGGAACGGGACCTCGCCGGTGAGCATCTCGTAGAGCACGACCCCCAGCGAGTACAGGTCCGACCGGCCGGTCACCGGCCGACCGAGGGCCTGCTCGGGGGAGACGTAGTCGGTGGTTCCGAGCACGCGGCCGTCGGCAGTGAGCCCATCCTCCTCGAGCGTGCGGGCGATCCCGAAGTCGGTCACCTTGGCCGACCCCTCGTGGTCGATGAGCACGTTCTGGGGCTTCACGTCGCGGTGGACGATGTGGCGCTCGTGGGCGGCCCCGAGCGCCCGCGCGATCTCGATCGCGTAGGCGACCGCCTCGCTGATCGGCAGCGGGCCCTCGCGGCGGATGCGGTCCTTGAGCGTCTCGCCGTCGACGAACTCGAAGACGATGTAAGCCCTCCCGTCATCCTCGCCGGCGTCGATCACCCCGACGACGTGGGGATGGGAGAGCTGAGCCACCGCGCGCGCCTCCCGGCGAAAGCGCTCGAGCTGATCGGAGTCAGAGGCGACCTCGCGGTTCATCAGCTTGATCGCGACCGTGCGCTCGAGCGTCTCGTCGTGGGCCCGGTACACCGTCGACATGCCCCCGGCGGCGATCCGAGCCTCCAGCCGGTAGCGCCCGCTGAGCGTGGTGCCCAGCAAGATGCTCATCGCCGTCTCACTTCAGGGTGCATGGGTCGATCGCCGTATTGTGCGCCACGCGACCGAGACCCCTGCTGCTTCTTCACCGGTTCTTCAAGCGCGGCGCAGGCCGTCACGATCGCCCGCGATCGCCCGCGAGGGGACCTCGACCCGCCCGGCCCGATCGGTGACCGTGCCGATCACCGTCGCCCCCGGGTGGCGAGCCTCGAGCAGCGCCGCCGCATCGTAGGCCCGCTCGGCGGCGACGATCACGCAGAAGCCGCAGCCCATGTTGAACACCTCCCACATCTCCGGCACCGACACCGCGCCGAGGCGGGCGATGAGTCCGTACACGGGTAGCTCGGCCAGCGGCGTCTCGATCGCGTAGCCGACGCCGGAGCCGAGCCGCAGCAGGTTGGTGAGCCCGCCGCCGGTGATGTGGGCGAGGCCGTGGACGGTGACGTCGGAGCGCAACAGGTCGAGGATCGCCCGCACGTAGATGACCGTCGGCTCGAGCAGCGCGTCGGCGATCGAGGCGCCGCCGAGCTCGGGCGGGCGGTCCGCGAGCGACAGGCCGCCGTCGTCAAGCAGCGCTCGCCGGGCGAGGGTGAGCCCGTTGGCATGCACCCCGGAGGCGGGCAGCCCCACGATCGCGTCACCCGGCGCGATCCGCGAGCCGTCGACGATCCGGTCCAGGGCGACCGTCCCGAACGCCGAGCCGACGAGGTCGAAGCCGTAGGGGGAGGGGTGGCCACGCAGCACCTCGGGCACCTGGCACACCTCGCCGCCGGGGATCTCCACGCCGGCGTCGGCGGCGCCGATCGCGAGGCCGGTGGCGAGTCCACGCAGCAGTTCGGGGTCGGCGGTCTCGACGGCGATGTAGTCGAGCAGCGCGAGCGGCTCGGCGCCGACGCACACCAGGTCGTTGACGTTCATGGCCACGCAGTCGATCCCGATCGTGTCGAATCGGCCCGTCTGCTCGGCGACGATCACCTTGGAGCCGACCGAGTCGGTGGCCAGGGCGATGCCGAGACCCGGAGCGATCCGCATCACCGACGCGTAGTGGCCGGGCAGCGGCACGCTGAGCGACTCGCGCCCGGTCTCGATCGTGCGCAGCATCGAGACGATCGCCGCCACGCCGGCGTCGGCCTGGTGGGTGTCGACCCCGGCGGCGGCATAGGCGTCGGTCACGGTGCGATTGTCGCCCATCACCCGGACCCTCGCGCCCGGCGCAGCACGGCGCCCGCGACGAGCAGCCGGTAGACGACGTAGGGGGTGAGGGAGGCGTCGCGCTCGACCGCTCGCAGCACGCGCGTGGAGAGCAGCGTGGAGACGAATGACGCCGCGGCGCCGAGCGCGAACGGCGCGGCCATCCCGTCGGGCAGCCCGGCGCGGGCGAGGCGCAGCGTCTTCAGCCCAGTGGCGCCGCCGATCACCGGCAGCGCGATGTGGCGCGAGAGCCGGTTGGCGTCGACGCGGTGAAACCGCCGCCGCCGCGCCGCGGTGAGCGTCGCGCCGTTGCGCGAGACGCCGGGCATCAGCGCGCACGCCTGGGCGATCCCGATCCACAGCGCGTCGGTGACGCCGAACGCCGCCTCGCGGCGCTCGCGCGGGGAGCGATCGCCCCACGCCATCGCCAGCGCCCCGAGGATCATCCCCAGCGGGATCGTCGCCGGGGTCCCGAGCCGCCGCTCGATCGGCCCCTCGAGGGTGAAGCCGCCGAGCGCCGCGGGCGCCGAGGCGACCACCACTCGGGCGAGGTGCTCGAGCGAGAGGTCGCGCAGCTCCTCGGCGACCTCGTCGCGCAGGCCGATCAGCAGCGCGACCGCCGTGCCGGCGTGCAGGGCGACCTCGAACGCCTTGCGCAGGTCGGCCTCGGCGCCGACATAGTCCTCCCAGCCGAGCAGGAAGGGAACGATCGTCACGTGGGCCGAGGAGGAGATCGGCATCAGCTCGGCCGGGCCGTGCAGGCCGCCGAGGACGAGCGCCCGGGCCGGAGTGAGCGGGTGGACG
>CAXTTD010000043.1:0-5058 GCA_964246945.1 uncultured Solirubrobacteraceae bacterium
CATCGATAGCAGTCAAGAGCTAGGCCCGAGATCAGCACTCTGCCTACCGTTCGTGGATGCAGAGGGTCACCTCGCGTAGAGCGGTCAGGTCCCGTGAGTGTGGTGTGGGAGTAGTCGCGGGGGTCTGCCCAAAGCTGTCGATCGCGCGGGCCAGCACCCGGCGTGCGCTCGCGGTTGAACCCGGGGCGCTGGAAATCGCCACAATCATCCATGTTGCGCTGCTCGCGCACCATGTTCATCCTCCCGGAGGTACACCATGAAGCTCAGCGCCCGAAATCAGCTTGCCGGAACCGTCACCGAGATCCGCACCGGCGAGGCCTCCGCCAACGTCGTGCTCGATGTTGCGGGTCATCGGGTCGTCTCCTCGATCACGCCTGAGGCAGTCGCGGACCTCGGTCTGTCTGTCGGAACCGAGGTCACCGCGATCATCAAGGCCTCCGATGTCATGCTCGCCATCGACTGAGGCCCTCCGCCCCGCTTCGAGCTGCGGTTGGTCCACCGCAGGTTCACCACCCATCGCTGCTGCTTCCGTCGCCGCGCCGGAGCAGCGGTAGCCCGCCCGGAACGCTGATATCTCGTGGATGCGGGTGCGTCCTGAGAGGCGTTGAGAGCCGGGGCGCCTTGCCGGAGAGAGCGGAGTCACGCCCAAGGTGGAGAGTGACGAGGCGCTGTGGCGACGCAGTCTCGACGGGGACGGCGCGGCGTTCGGCTCGCTGTTCGACCGGCATCGTTGTCCAGTGTTCCGGCACGCCTGCCGGATGACGCAGACGCGGCACGACGCAGAGGATGTGGTCGCATCCGCGTTCCTTGAGCTGTGGCGCCGTCGCGCCGACGTGCGGTTGGTGGACCAGTCGGTGCTTCCGTGGTTGCTGGTGACGGCAACCAAATTTTGCGCGCAACACGGCGCGGGCCACGCGCCGCTACCGCCGGTTTCGACAGCGGCTTCCGCGGACCCCGGACGAGCCTGATGCTGCCGAGGTGGCACTGGACACCCACGCTCTCGGCGTCGATGCAAGGTTGAAGGCGAGCGTTAAGGCTCTCGACCAGACGGACGCGTCCCTGTTCGTCCTGGTGGCGTTGGAGGATTATCCGGTCGCTGCCGCCGCCGAGCAGCTCAAGTTGAGTCTGCCGGCCGCAAGAGCGCGACTGCATCGCCTCCGCACCGGCCTTCAGGAGTAGCTGGACGATCACCGACCGCAGGCGGGAGCAGCCGAACCAGGAGACACACGATGACCGTGCGGATGGACGAGACGTTCGCGACGGCGCTGCGCGGCTTGCTCGTCGAGCAGGTCCAGGGCACCAGGAGCGCACGCCGGTGGTCCAGTCTGCTGAGGAGTGGATCGCCCGGCCAAGGCGCTGGGTCGCTGCGGCCGGGGCCGTGCTCGTGCTGACCGCGGCAGGTGGCGGCATCGCTTACGCCACGGGGGCATTCACAACACAGCCCGGAGGCGACGCGGTCACCGCGCTCGCCTCGCCGGTCACCGCCCTCGGTACGGGAACGCACACCGTCGAGCTCGGTAGCCCGCCGGCAGGCACCACGGCCATAGCCATCGCATTCACCTGCCTGACCGCCGGGGACTTCACGTTCGCTGACGGCGCCGGGGGCAGCTGCGATCGCGCCGACGCTGCTCGGCGGCCTGCTCCTCTCGTCACGTACACGATGCCGATCTCGCCTGGGCAGCACACCACCAAGATCACCGCCACACCGGGCGCTCGCTGGCGTCTGGTCGCGACCTACGTCTCGGTGACCACGACCGCGTGGGGCGTCAACGCGAGCGGTCAAACCTACCGCGTCCAGAACCAGCACGGCACCCCCGACCTCGTCGCCGTGATCGCCACCAACCACCGCGGCGGCTACGTATACGCCACCCAGTTCAATCCACCCTCGCCGAAAGCAACCGCGCAGGCGATCGCCCAGAACAACACTCCCCCGAAGACCCTGACCCGTGTACGAGAAAAACGGCAGGACCCCAATCGGCACGTTCGTCCTCACCCGTCCGACTGGAGCAGGCCGGCTCAGTGGCAAGCGCGTCCCCTCGCGCACCCGATCCCGACCGCCTCGCTGAGCCTGCCCGTTCGATCGAGCGCGACGGTTCAGGGACAACCGTAGCCGCGCAATGGTCTGATCAGAGATCTCGCAGGACACGATCAATCTCCAGCCGCCCGGATGGCCGGGCGCCCGGGCAGCGATCCGCCTCCCCCGACCACGCATCAGGCGCGACCCCCGCCTCCAGGTCGAACAGCGCAGTGACCAGCTGCTCGAACTGAAGGAACCCCAGTTGATCGAGCGCGTAGACCATACGTAGAGGATCGCTCACCAGGCTCAAGGACGGCAAATTCCTGAGTGGACGAAGCTGCTCAGTCCTCCTCACGGGAAGCTCGAACGGCCGGGTCGAGCTTCGGGAAATCGCGGGCATGGGCGCGAGCCAGACGGCCATCCGGACTGGGTTCCGGCCGGCCAGTGTTGATCTGATCGATCCATCGAACTGCGATAACATGCGTGACGTCCAGCAAGTATCTGCACTCGGGAGGGCGCAATGAGCACCGATCAACAACTGCAGAATTGGAATACCTGGCAGTCTGCATGGGCGGACCTGCCCGCCGACCGGCGTCAGACCATGATCGAGCGCAGCATCGCGCCCGAGGTGATCTACACCGATCCCAACTCGGTCTCCCACGGGTACGCCGAGATCACGGTCAAGATGGCCGAGGCTCAGCAGAACTTTCCCGGCGCCAGCTTCCATCAGGACAGATTTCGAGCCCATCACGACCAGGCAATCTCCGAATGGACGATGCTCAACGGAGACGGTCGACCAATCTTCACCGGAGTCAGCTACGCGCACTTCGGCAGCGACGACCGGCTGACGTCCATGATCGGCTTCTTCGAGCCCGCGAGCTAAGCCGCGTGGCCAGCGCAGCCGCGTCCGGCATTCCCCGCCGCTCACAAGCCGAGCGGCGGGCAACCACCGAGGAGAGAGTCCTGGCAGCGGCGGCTCGGCTGATCGCTGCCCACGGTGCACAGAACCTCTCACTGAGAGACATCGGACGCGACGCCGGTTACAGCCGGGGCATCGTCAACCACCACTTCGGGACCCGTCAAGCACTGCTGAAAGCGCTCACCGAGCGCGCCCAGCAGGCATTCGCGTTGCCCCATACCGACACCACCGGCCTCGACCGGCTCGCCTTCACCGTCGAGAAGTACCTCGACTACCTCACCGAACGTGGCCCCAACGGTCAGGCGTTCCTGCTCCTGTGGGCAGACGCCGTCGGCTCCGAGCCCTCCCTCCGGGAGATCTTCGAGCAACGAGATACGTCATTTCGCCACACGCTGGCACAACACGTCGAGCAGGGGATCCAGGAAGGCTCCGTCAGACCCGACGCTGACCCCCAAGCCGTTGCCGTGTCCATTCTCGGGATGCTCCGCGGCATCGGATTGCAGCTGCTGCTCACCCCAACCCTGTCCTCGATCACCGCGATCCGTGACGACGCGGTAAAGACGATCCGTAACGGCCTCACCTCCGAACCGGCCCGTCGGCGGCACGCTGCGTCCAGCTCGAAAACCTAGGCGATCCGACGACTCCGGCCCGCCGGTGGCTCTGGCGCTCCGAACACACCGCTGACGAGCGTGAGGAGGCCCTGAGAAACCGCCCCGCCGAGCGGGGCTCTCCGAATGAGTGGGCCGTGGAGGGATCGAACCTCCGACCTTGGGATTAAGAGTCCCCTGCTCTACCAGCTGAGCTAACGGCCCGAAAGCGACGGCTGATGTTAGCCGCCGCCAGTACCGAGATCGGGCGACGCGCGCGGGCGCGGTTCAGCAGTCCTGGGAGGCGACGCTCTTCTGCGTCTTGGCCGACACGAGCTCGCTGGTGATCTCTTTGCGGGTCGCCTTGGGCGTCGACTTGGGCAGCGAGGCGAGCGCCTTGTTCTCGGCGAGCTGGCCGACGCGGTCGTTGCCGGCCGCATAGGAGAGCAACGAGACGCACTCGGTGGCCTTCAGGTCCGTCGGCTGCAGCTGGAGCAGAGCCTGGTAGGAGTTCGCCGCGTTCGAATATTGGGCCAGCCCGGCGTAGGCCTGAGCTGCGAGCGTCACCGTGTTGACGCTCGGGGTCTTCACGAGCTTTGCGTAGCGCGCGTAGGCGTCGGTGAGCAGCCTGAGCTGCTGCTTGCCTGAGCTCGTGTAGGTGGAGGTCGTGCTGTCGTACCCGACCGAGTTCGCCGCCGACTGACGCGCGTTGACGAGGCTCGCCCACGCGGACGCACTGCTCGGCGTCTTCTTGGTCCGGGCGAGCGCCGACTTGATCTGCGAGGTCACCGCGGCGTTGCCCGAGTTGGATGAGCCGCTTCCGGTGAGGCCGCCGAACAGGCCGCCTCCGCTCGAGCCGGTGCCGACGCCGAACAGCACGAGTCCGGCGCCGATGAGGATCGCAAGGCCGATGTAAACCACCTGGACGGTGCGGCGGCGGCCGCGGCTGCGGAGATCGAAGAGCATGAGTCGACGCCTAGTGTGGCAACTTCCGCGTCGGTGACGCGCCTACGACAGCTCGACCCCGGGGGGCGCGGCGAGCCCATCGCGGGCCTCCCGCCGGGCGGCGCGGCGATCGAGCGTCTTCAGCAGCACGATGCTGAACAGGAACAGGATGACGAGCGGCGCGGTCTCGAGGCCCGTGGTCACCGGGTCGGCGCCCGGCATCGCCGCCGCGACGACCGCGATGATCACCGCCGCGTAGCGCCAGTGGGTGGTGAGCGTGTCGCCGTTAATGATGTGCGCCGCGCGCAGGCCGAGCAGGAACAGCGGCATCTCGAACGCGAGGCCGATCGCGCCCATCGTGAGCACCTCGAACGAGTACAGATTGCTCGCCTGGATGAGCGATTGGAAGTGGGAGCTGTTGTAGCCCTGCAGGAACTTGATCGCCGCCGGCAGCACGATGAAGTAGCTGAACAGAACCCCGGCGAAGAACAGCGCCGGGGCCGCGACGAGGATTGGGGTGATGATCCGGCGCTGGGGGGCGGGGCGCCCCGGCGCGCCGGCCGGCGGCGGGGGGGGCCGCCATTACGCGC
>CAXTTD010000043.1:5068-12826 GCA_964246945.1 uncultured Solirubrobacteraceae bacterium
GGTTCCGGGTGGCCGGATGACCGCCGGGCAGCTGACGGCGGCGGGCCGCGCCGCCCGCCGGGTCGGGGCCGACCTGATCGAGATCACCAACCGGGCCAACCTGCAGCTGCGTGGCGTCACCCCCGCGGGGGCCGCCCCTCGTTTGGGGGTCATGAGCCGGCGCGCGTGCGCGGCGAGCGCCGGCACGATGAAGGCGAATAGCTCGTAGAGCAACACCGGCAGCGAGATGATGAGCGCGAAGTAGAAGACCACCTTGATCGTGGTGGTGAACGGCTCCCCGACGCCGATGGTGATTGGCGTGTAGCCGGCCGTTTTAGCCGGCAGCGCCTTCGCCGCCGCCTCGGTCGAGCTCGCGGCCAGCGCGAACGCCGCCCGGTTGGCTGCCGACTCGGTCGAAGAACGTGCGAGTAGCGAGAAATCGCCCGATAGCTTCAGGAAGTTGGCCCGCTCCCCCACCTCGTCCCCGGTGGTTCCGCCGAGGTGGTTCTTCGCGGTTTTGTCGAGGTGGTCGAGCGGCTTGTTGAGCGCGGTGAGCAGGTGTCCGTTGACCGCGAAGCACAGTCCGAAGGCGACAACCAGCGTCGCGGCGCAGATCATGAGCCGGCTGCGCAGCTCGTCAAGGTGGTCGACGACGCTCAGCCGGTCCTCATAGCCGATCGGCCGTACGCGCTTCGCCATCGCTGGTCAGCCTGCGGGCGCTACGCGCCGCGCTGCTCGGAGCCGGCCTGGTGGCCGGTGCTGCTCGCGGCCTGCGTCGGGCGCTGCTCGGTGGCGACCGGGGCCGGTGCGGCGGCCGGCGGCGGCTGCAGGGTCACCTTCGGCGCCTCGTTCTTCTGCTCGCCGCCGGTGATCCCGTCCTTGAACTCGCGCATGCCCTCGCCAAGCCCCCGGCCCATTGCCGGCAGCTTCTTGGGGCCGACGATCAGCAGCAGGACGATGATGATGACGAAACCGTCGATGAGGGGACTACGGAACATTCACACACGCCTCCGTATGGGGTCTGACAAGTGTAGGGGGCCTGAACGTCCAGGTGCGCATATCACGTTCTCAAGCGGTAATCGAGCGCCGCCGATATCCGGCTCGAACGACGATGAACCCACCAGATCACACCTCCATCCGCCGCATCATCCTGCCGAGCGGCCGCACCATCGAGGTCGTCCGCTTCCACGCGGAGGACGATGGCCTGCACGTCTGCCCCGAGTGCGGCTCGCACCTCGTGCAACCGACCGAGTGGAAAGAAGCCCCCACGGGCTTCTGGGAGCTCAACCTGCATTGCCCCAACTGCGACTGGCTCGACAGCGGCGTCTTCGATCAGGACCAGGTCGACGCCCTGGAGGGGCGGCTCGACGCCGGCCTCACCGACATGCTCTCCGACCTGCGCCGGCTCACCCAGTCGAACATGGCCGAGGAGATCGAACGCTTCGCCGCCGCGCTGCAGGGCGACCTCGTCCTGCCCGAGGACTTCTAGTCCGGGCGAGCCACCCGGGCCGAGCGTCCTACGCGTAGCGCTCGACGACCCCATCGGCGACGAGGTCGAGGGCGGCGCGCTGGGACTCCGGCAGACCCGGCAGCAGCCGCTTGGCCGACGCCACCAGGTCAAACGCCTGCGCACGGGCCTGCGCCAGGGCGTCGGTACCGGCGATTCGCTCGCATACGCCGGCGGCCGCCTCGGCGCTGCGGATCGAATGCAGGTCGATCGCGGCGAGCTCGGGATCGTGCGCCCGGGCGAGAATGAGCGGCAGCGTCACCGTCCCGTCCAGCAGATCGGCACCGCGCGGCTTGCCGGTGCGCTCCGGTGGACCGGTCACGTCGAGCACGTCGTCGAGCAGCTGGAAGGCGAGTCCGATCCGCTCCCCGAACTCGGCGAGCGCCTCGGTCACCGTTTCGCTCGCCCCCCCGGCGGTCGCCCCCAGCTCGCAGGCGGCGCGGAACAGCACCGCGGTCTTCAGCCGACAGCGGTCGAAGTAGCGCTGCTCATCCACCGCGTGCCACGCGTCCGCCCGTTGCATGAGCTCTCCGGCGGCGAGCTCGGAGCTCGCCCGGGACAGGATCCGAATCGCGCTCGCGGAGTCGAGGCGGCGCAGCTCGGCGAAGGCGCGGCTGAACAGGAGATCGCCGGTCGCGGTGGCCGCCGCGCGCCCGGCGGTGGCCACGACCGTGGGGCGCCCGCGGCGCAGCGCCGAGCCGTCGAGGACGTCGTCGTGGACGAGCGTGGCCGCGTGGACGAGCTCGACCGAGACCGCCGCGCTCAGCAGCGCATCGGACTCCGGGGTGGGGACCCCGGCGGCGAGGAACACGAGCAGCGGGCGCAGCCGCTTGCCCCCCGCGGAGATCGTCGAGCCCGCGAACGCCCCGAGGTCGGGGCCGTGGCCGGTGGCGAGGATGACCAGCCGGCGCTCGAGCCGCTCCATCAGCCGGGACACGGGTTCGCCCCCGGCCGCCCGCACGGCGTCGATCGCCGCCCACTCGGTCGTCTCCTGGGTGGTGCCCTCCGCGCTCACGAGGTTGTTCCGGTCACCGCGGGCACGCTACCGACATGCAGCGCGATGATCCCGCCGGCGGTGAGGACGTAGCGGACCTCGGTGAGGCCGACCTTCGCCATCAGCGCGGCGAGCTCCCGCGGCGGCGGGAAGCGCCGCACTGAGCTCGGCAGGTACGTGTAGGCCTCGGCGTCCCCGGCGAGGCGGCCGACGAGCGGAATGACGCGATCGAACCACACCCGCAGCCCGGTGGCCAGCAGCCCCTCGGTCGGCGTGGTGATCTCGAGCACGACCACCCGCCCCCCGGGACGCACCACCCTCGCCATCTCGGACAATCCGCGCTCGAGGTCGGAGAAGTTGCGGGCACCGAACCCGACCGTGGCGGCGTCGAAGCTCCCGTCGGCGTAGCCGAGGTCGAGCGCGTTGCCCGCTTCGAAGCGGATCTCGACGCCCGCCGGAGCGGTGGTGAGCGTGCGCAGCGTCGCCTGCTTAGAGCGCGCGATCTCCAACATGTTCTCGGAGAAGTCGGTAGCCACCACAACGCCGTCGGGGGCGACGCGATGCCCGAGCTCGAAGGCGAGGTCGCCGGTCCCCGTGGCGACGTCAAGCGCCCGCTCGCCGGGGGCGAGCTGCGCCAACTCGACGGCGCGCCGGCGCCAGCGGTGATGCAGCCCGGCGGTCATCACCCCGTTCATGAGGTCGTAGACGCGGGCGATGCGGTCGAACATCGCGCGCACCTGCGGCTCGGGCAGCGTGCCGGTCGCGGCCCCGCCCGTGGGGCTGGGTTCCGCCTGCGTCGGCGACACCCCGTCCGGGGCGCTAGGCGAGACGCCCGTCGTCATATGAACACCGCAGTGCCGCGAACCCGGTCCCGGGTCCGGCTACTGGAGCATGCCCAGGAACTGCACCAGGTCGTTGAACTTGCCGGGCGACGACTTGGCGAGGCTCTCGAAGGACGGCATCGGCGCGTTCGGGTTGCGCAGCGTCGACGCGATCGCGTTCGGGCGCAGCTCGCTGCCGATCTTGGTGAGGACCGGGCCGGGCCCGTTGTTGCCGTTCTCGCCGATCAGGTGGCAGGCCAGGCAGCCGGACTCACCCATCACGCGCTCGCCCGCTCGATAGGTGGACGCCTGGGCGCTTGTGAGGTTCGACGGCGGCTTGAGGTCCACCGACCACGGCGAGCCGACGTTGGCACCGGTATAGGTGAGGTACGCCATGGCGAGGATCGTGGTGAGGCCGGCGGCGAGCGCGACCGGCCGATGGGTGATCCGGCGCTCCGGGCTGCGATCGTAGAACGGCAGCAGGAACAGGAGGATCATGCAGATCGTCGGGATCCCGATCGTCGCCATGTCGGTGAACTTCGGGATGTTGCGCATCACGCGCAGCAGCTCGAACAGGAAGAAGAAGTACCAGTCCGGCCGGGGGACGTAGGTGGTGGTCGTCGGGTCGACCTTGGGCCCGAGCTCGTCCCCGAAGAGCAGAGCGAGGAAGATGATCACCGCCATGACGAGCACCATCATCAGGGAGTCCTTGGCGACCGCGTAAGGGAAGAACGGCTTGCCCTCGTTCTTGAGGATCGAGTACTCGCGGAGGTACTGCTCTTTCTGCTGCTGATTCATCGCAGTCCCTCTCTAGACCTGAACTTCGTGCATCTGGGGGGCCTCGTCGTCTTCCTTGTGGACAGACATCCACGGCGGCGCGGAGATACCGAGCTTGGTGATGAGGTACAGGTGAGCACCGATCAGGGCCGCGATGAGCCCGGGGATGAGCATCATGTGGATTGCGTAGAAGCGCGACAACGTCGTTGCCCCGAACTCGGGACCACCGCGCAGGAAGTCCGACAGGTACGGACCGATGAACGGACCAGTGCCGTTGATGTTCACGCCGACGATCGTCGCCCAGTAGGACTGCTGGTCGAACGGGAGCAGGTAACCGGTGAAGCCCATCGCGAGCGTGAGAATGAGCAGCACGACTCCGATGATCCACGTCAGCTCGCGCGGATACTTATAGGCGCCGAAGAAGAACACCCGCGCCATGTGCAGGAAGATGAGGATGATCATCACCGAGGCGCCCCACTTGTGCATGGAGCGCACGAGCTGGCCGAGGAACGCGTCGTCGGTGATGTAGCGGATCGACTCGTAGGCGCCGTCGCTGCCGCCGGAAACGCCGGGGCGGTAGTACATGGCGAGGAAGACGCCGGTCACCGCCTGGTTGAGGAACGCGAACATCGTCGCCGAGCCCAGCGTGTAGAACCAGTTGATCCCCTTCGGGACCTTGCGGAACAGCAGCCAACGGATGCCGCCGGACATCGAGGTGCGCTCGTCGATCCAGTCAACGGCCGAGATGCCGGCATCCTGGGCGACCTCGATGGGGTTCGGAGCCTCCTCGGTACCCGGCCGTGCGGGCTTGGGCTGGAGGATCTTGGGCAGAGGCGGGGCGGGGAGGTTGGGCATGAGTCCTCGGGAAGGGGGCTAGCTCTTGGGGAGGATCGACGTGCTGAAGCGCTTGGGGTACAGGTACTGCCCGATGCCGTTGAGCGGTTGAGCCGGGTCGCGGATCGAGAACTGATGCAGCTCGAAGTTCACCGAGTAGCGCGGACCGAGCTCGACGAGGCCACCATGCACGCGGGTGTAGAAGCGGTCAAGCGGGCGCACCGGAGGTCCGCTCACCGGCTCCCCCGTGTAGTCGTACACGCCGCCGTGACACGGGCACACGAAGCGCTCCGCAGCCTCGATGTAGCGGACCGGACAGCCAAGGTGCATGCAGCGCGAGGACAGCGCCACGTAGCGGTTGTACTTGTTCTCCGGGTTGGTGTCGATCGCCGGGTTGCGCTTGCGCACGTAGGCGATCGAGTTGCCGGCGTCGCCGATCCCCTGCACGATCGTGACCACCTTGGTCGAATACGCGCTGTCGGTGAAGTCATCGGGATATCCGATGGCCTGCCAGGCGAACGGCTCACGACTGAACAGCGGGCCGATCGCGAAGCCGAGCGCCGGCAGCGCGAACGCCGCGGCGGCGATGCCGCCGGCACCCTGGGTGACGCCGTTCATGAACCGGCGACGGGTGACGGTCTCGCCCTCGAAGGCGCCCGGCATCTGCCGGTCGGCGGTGTACTTGGACTTGGCGCCCTCTGTGTGTCGATCAGCCACGTTGGTCCTTCTTCAACAGCCGGTAAACCTTTGCGAATACGCCGATAAGTCTACAGTTCGCGGCGGGACGCAGGCGTCAGTCCGCGGACGCGTCGCAGGTCGCTCAGAAGACGTCTCGGCCGGCGCATTGTATGAGTGCGGGCAGTGCCGCGGCGTCACCTGCGCGCGCGAGCGCCTTCGCCGCCTCGTGCTCAGGACTCGCCCCCCAGCCGATGGCGACCGCACCGGCGTCCCAGACCGCGTGCGCGAGCGCGAGATCGCCTTGGAGCTGGGCCTGGGAGAGCAGTGAGATGAGGTCGGCCAGCTCGGTCACCGACTCGAGATCGCCGAGCTCGGCGAGGCGCGCGAGCCCGAGCGCGTAGAGCTGGTCGCCGAGCAGCAGCGCGAGGTCGCGGTCCTCGGTGAGCACCACCCGGGGGCGGCCGTAGTGCAGCAGCGAGCCCTCGAGGATCATCTCGAGCAGCAGTTCGTACTCGCGGGGGTCGTCCTTCGCGCGTGGTCCGCGGGCGGCGTGCGCGGGCGCGCCGATCCCGGGAGCGACGTTCCTGGCGCAGTCGTCGTCGGGCAGATCGAGCACGCTGGCGAGCGTGCCGCCGTGGGCGTCGAGGGCGTCGCGCAGGGTGTCGAGGCTCATCGCCGACCGGCACCGGGCTCGGCGCCGCCCCGCGGGAGCACCGCGAACGCCGCCGCGGCGGCCTCGAGCGTGCGGGCGAGGTGCGACTCGTCATGGGCGAGCGACGGGAACCACGCCTCGAACTGCGAGGGCGGTGGGTATATGCCGCGCGCGAGCAGCTCCCGGCACCACGCGCCGTGGGCCTCGGTGTCACACGCCTGGGCGTCGGCGAAGCTCGTCACCGGGGTCTCGGAGAAGAACACGGTGAAGATCCCCGGCAGCGACTGCACCTGGACCGGGACCCCGGCGCCGCCGGCGGCCTCCCGCAGCCCGGCGACCACCGTCTCGGTGATCTCGGCGAGGCGTGCGTAGGCGTCCGCGTCGAGGGCGTCGAGGGTCGCCCGGGCGGCGGCCACCGCGAGCGGGTTGCCCGACAGCGTGCCCGCCTGGTAGACGTCCCCGGCGGGCGCGATCCGCTCCATCAGCTCCCGCGGGCCGCCGTAGGCGGCGGCGGGCAGCCCCCCGCCGATGATCTTCCCCATGATCGTGAGGTCGGGGGTGACGCCGAACCGGTCCTGGGCACCGCCGCGGGCGACGCGGAAACCCGTGATCACCTCGTCGAAGACGAGCAGGGCGCCGTTCTGGTTCGCCGCCTCGCGCAGCAGCTCGAGGAAGCCGGGCGCCGGCGGGACGATCCCCATGTTGGCCGGGACCGCCACGCCGAGGAGCGCCGCGAGCGCGGTCGCGGTGGCCTGCCACAGCGCGTCCATGGCGGCCCAGGGCACGAGCACGGTGGCGGCCGCCGCCGACTCGGGGACGCCGGGGCTCGCCGGGATCCCCTGGGTGGCGAGGCCCGAGCCGGCCTCCGCGAGCAGCCCGTCGACGTGGCCGTGGTACGCGCCGGAGAACTTGAGCACCCGCTCGCGGCCGGTGACCGCGCGGGCGAGACGGATCGCGCTCATCGACGCCTCGGTCCCGGAGGAGGTCATGCGCAGCATCTCCACCGAGGGCATCCGCGCGATGACCTCCTGGGCGAGCGCCACCTCGCCCTCGGTCGGCGCGCCGAAGCTCGTCCCGGCCGCCGCCGCCGCGGTGACCGCCGCGACGACCGCGGGCGCGGCGTGGCCGTGGATGAGCGGCCCCCAGGAACACACCCAGTCGACGTAGACGTTTCCGTCGACGTCAGTGACCTCGGCCCCCGCCCCGGAGGCGAGGAAGATCGGGTCGCGGCCGATCGCGCGCATCGCCCGCACCGGCGAGTTGACCCCGCCGGGCAGGACCCGTAGCGCCTCGGCGTACAGCGCTGCCGATCGCTCAGTCCGGTGCTCGGTACCCAGCGAGCTCACACCCCGGCGTGCTCGCGCTCCCACGCGCGATGGTCGCCGGTGAAGTAGAGCAGCCGGATCTTCTTGAACTCGGTCGAGGAGTAAAGGGTCGCGCGCTCGGTGATGCCGGTGTCGGCGGCGATCGAGTCGAGGATCGCGTCGCACTCCTCCTTGGAGCGGCCGTGGGCCAT
>CAXTTD010000044.1:0-2617 GCA_964246945.1 uncultured Solirubrobacteraceae bacterium
CCCCCCCCCCGGCCCCGCCCCGGGGCGCGACCGGGGGGAGCGCCGCGGCGCCCGCGGGCGCAACACCGGGGGCGCGGCGCGCGCGCCGGCCGCGGCGCCCGCAGCGCCATCCGCGGCGGGCGCGGAGACCGGGGATGCCTCGGGCACGCGGCGCACGAGCTCGGCGGCGAGCGCGCGCAGGCCGAGCCGGGTCGCCGAGGAGGTGAGGAGCACCGGGACCTCGGGACCGAGCCGCGCCGCCCAGCGCTCCCGCGCCGCCTCGGCGACCTCGGGGCTCGTGAGGTCGGCCTTGGAGAGCGCGAGCACGCGTCCCAGCGCCGCGAGCCGCGGATCGTGCAGCGCGAGCTCCTGCTCGACGGTCGCGTGATTCTCATCCGGCGAGGAGCCGTCAAGCGGCGCGAGGTCGAGCACGTGCACGAGCAGCCGCGTGCGCTCGACGTGGGCGAGAAACTCATGACCGAGCCCCGTGCCCTCGCTCGCCCCCTCGATCAGGCCCGGGATGTCGGCGATCACCAGCTGGCGGTCCTCGACCTGCAGCGTGCCGAGCACCGGGGAGAGCGTGGTGAACGGGTAGTCGGCGACCTTCGGCGTGGCCCGGGTGAGCCGGGCGAGCAGCGATGACTTGCCGGCGTTGGGCAGCCCGATCAGGCCCACGTCGGCGATCAGCTTCAGCTGCAGGGTGAGCCACGACGCCTCGCCTGGCAGGCCGCGCTGGGCGAAGCGCGGCGTCTGGTGGGTGGGGCCGGCGAAGCGCTTGTTGCCCCGGCCCCCCGAACCGCCGCGGGCCGCGAGCGCCCGCTGGCCGGGGACCACCAGGTCGTGGCGGGTGCCGTCGCGCTCCAGGCGCGCCTCGGTGCCCGGCGGCACCCGCAGCACCAGCGGGTCGCCGTCGGCGCCGTGACGCAGCGCGCCCTCGCCGTTGCCGCCCTTGCGGGCGCGGTACTCCGGCTTGCGCCGAAACGTCGCGAGGTCGCGCAGCGAGTCGTCGCACACGAGCACCACGTCGCCGCCGCGGCCGCCGTCGCCGCCGTCCGGGCCGCCCTTGGGCACGTGGGCCTCACGGCGGAACGACAGACAGCCGTCGCCGCCGGCTCCGGCCTCGATGTGAATGCGTGCGCGGTCCTGCATGCTCATGGCGATGGTATGGGCGACCGCGTGCCGGCCGTCCTCGACCGCTCGCACGACGGTCCCTGACTGGACACATCTCCACCTAAACCTTCCGTAAACTCCTCGCGATTCTCAGCACTCATCAAATCGGGAGGTCAGTGTCGATGGTCCAGGAATTCAAGAAGTTCATCATGCGCGGCAACCTCGTCGAGCTCGCGATCGCGTTCATCATGGGCGCCGTGTTCGCCGCGCTGGTCAAGGCGTTCATCAGCGACCTCATCACCCCGATCATCGCCCTCATCATCGGCAAGCCGAACTTCGCCAACCTGTCGTTCACCATCAACTCGAGCCACTTCCGCTACGGCGACTTCATCAACTACCTGGTGACGTTCCTGGTCACCGCCGCCGTCGTGTTCTTCTTCATCTTCAAGCCCTACGACACGCTGATGACGCGCCGGGTCAAGGACGAGCCGACGGTGAAGGAGTGCCCGGAGTGCACCCTGAATATCCCGATCGAGGCCAAGCGCTGCCCGGAGTGCACCGCGGTGCTCGGGGCCGCCGCGGCCTAGGTTCTTCTGGGGGGCGGGCTCGCCTGTGCCCCGAACTGGGTACGCCCGCCCTTCGGCTTCCGTGCCGGAACGCCGGAGCGCGTCAGGCGGCGTCGTCGGCGGGCGCCACCGAGATGAATCGACCGCGGCGGTTGGTGCGAAACTGCACGGTCCCCGCCGCCGTGGCGAAGATGGTGTCGTCGCGGCCGATGCCGGTGCCGTCGCCGGGCTTGAAGCGGGTTCCGCGCTGGCGCACGATGATCTCGCCGCCGGTGACCGTCTGACCGCCGAACACCTTCACGCCGAGGCGCTTGGCGTTCGAGTCGCGGCCGTTGCGGCTGGAGCCGAGGCCCTTCTTATGCGCCATTGCCTACCTCGCTGGGCGTGGCCGCCGCGGCGGCGCCGCCCAGCGAGGTGATCTCGATCCGGGTGAGCTCCTGGCGGTGGCCGTTGCGGTTCTTGTAGCCGCGCTTGGGCTTGAACTTGACGATGCGCAGCTTGGGCCCGCGCTCGTGGGCGAGGATCGTCGCCTGCACCGGCCGGGTGGCGAGCGCGTCGCCGTCGGTGAGCTCGTCACCGTCGACGACGAGCAGGGAGCGCAGCTCGACGCTCGCGCCCTCGGGCTCGGGCAGGCGCTCGATGAGCAGGGTCTGCCCCTCGATGACGCGGTACTGCTTGCCGCCTGTCTTGATGATCGCGTACATGGATTTACTCGGGGGTCTTCGGGGGTGTCCCCCGAATGGTCGCGTACATGTTCATTCCGAGCTCGCGGTCGAACCGGCCCGAGCGCCCGAACGGCGTCGCCCGCCTCTGCGGCCGCGACGCCGAGACTTCGAGTCTAGCTCCTCGGAATCGCCGTCGCCGTCCGGCTCGGGGTCGCTCCCGGCGGACGGGGTGGACCCCGTGTCGACGAGTGTGGCGGGGGCCGCGGGGGGCCCGCCCCCCGCCCCCCCCGCCCCCCC
>CAXTTD010000044.1:2627-5742 GCA_964246945.1 uncultured Solirubrobacteraceae bacterium
GTGCGTCTCGTGCCCCGGGGCCGCATCGACGCGGCGGCCGGCCCCGAGGCGCCGGCCGCGGACTGGCCGGGACCGGCGGCGACGAGCGTCGCGGTCGCCTCGGTGCGACCGACGTCCTCGATGCGCACCAGGTGCTTCTCGCCCACGTACCGGGTGGCCCCGGTGATCGAGATGATGTAGCCGTCGACCTTGGCCACCCCGGCGCCGGCGGTGTACATGTGCGGCTCGATGATCTCGACGTACACCTCCTCGCCCTCGCGGAACGGCAGGGCGCGCTCAAGCACCTTCTCGCGCTCACCCTCCATGAGCACCGCGAAGTGCTCGAGCGGCAGGCCCTCGGAACCCTCGAAGTGGAACCACTTGCCGGTCTCCTCCTCGACCGCCTTCAGCACGCGGGCGTCGTTGCCGGTGAACTCCGCGGACACCCGCGGGTTCATCTGCAGCAGGATCGCGTCGGCGGTGACGTCCTTGGCGAGGTCGCGCATGCGACGCTCGAACGCGATCGCGATCGTCTCCTCGGACTTGATCACGCCCTCGCCATCGCAGGTCGGGCAGGGACGGGTCATGATCTCGCGCACGCCCTCGGTGACGTTCTGGCGGGTCATCTCGACCAGGCCGAGCGGCGAGATCTCCACCACGAAGGTCTTCGTGCGGTCCTCGTTCAGTGCGCCGCGCAGCGTCTTGAGCACCGCGTCGCGGTTGCGCGCCCGGGCCATGTCGATGAAGTCGATGACGATGATCCCGCCGATGTCGCGCAGGCGCAGCTGGCGCACCACCTCGTCGGCGGCCTCGAGGTTCGTCTTGGTGATCGTGTCCTCCAGGCGCGCGCCCTTGCCGCGCCCGATGAATGAGCCCGAGTTGACGTCGATCACGGTGAGCGCCTCGGCGTAGTCGATCACCAGGTAGCCGCCGCTCGGCAGATCGACCCGGCGCGACAGCGTCGAGTCGAGCACCTGGTCGACGCCGTAGGCCTGCAGCAGCGGTTCGGCGCCGTCCCACAGCTCCACCTGCTCGACGAGGTCGGGCGCGGTGCGGCTGAAGAACGAGGTGAGCCGGCGGTGCTGCTTCTCGTCGTCGACCACCGCGCGCTCGAAGTCGGCGGAGAAGATGTCGCGCACCACCCGGACCGACAGGTCGGCCTCCTGGAAGACGAGCGCCGGAGCGGTCGAGTCCTCCACGCGCTTCTGCAGCACCTCGCCGAGCTTGAACAGGTAGAGCATCTCGCGCTCGAGGTCGACGCGCTGGGCGCCCTGAGCCGCGGTGCGGATGATCGCTCCGCCGCCCTGGAGATCGAGCTTGGCCGCCTGCCGGCGCAGCCGCTCGCGCTCCTTATCATCGAGCCGGCGGGAGACGCCCACGCCCTCGCCGTAGGGGGCGTACACCATGTAGCGCCCGGCGATCGTGAGGTCCATCGACAGCCGCGCGCCCTTGGTCTTCAGCGGGTCCTTGACCACCTGCACGACGATCTCCTGGCCGGGCTTCAGCAGGTCGGTGATGTTCCGACCGTCCTTGCCCTGGCCGCGACCGCGCCGCGGCGCCTCGACGCCGGGCATCACGATCTCGTCAACATGCAGGAAGCCGTTCTTCTCCAGGCCGATGTCGACGAACGCCGCCTCGAGGCCGGCGAGCACGTTGTCGACGCGACCCTTGTAGATGTTGCCGACGATCGAGCGGGCGCCGCGCCGCTCGAGGTAAAGCTCGGCGACCCGGTAGTCCTCAGACGCCTTGTTCGGCGTGTGGCGCCGGCGGGAGCTCGCGCTGCCGCCGGTCTTGCGAGGCGAGGGGCTTCCGCTCGTCTCGAGCAGCGCCACGCGGGTTTCCCCACGGTCGACGCTGACCAGCACCTGTTTCTTCAATTTTGTTCACACCTCTCAGAAAGTCTCTTCAGGCAGCCTCTGCTGGGCGCCCGGTCCCTATCAAAGTAGCGTGCGAGCCTTTGCCGCGGTCGCGGCGCGTCCCTGGACGTAGATCGACTGCAGCAGTCCGATGCAGAGGAAGCTCACGATCACCGAGGAGCCGCCGTAGCTCACGAGCGGCAGCGGGACCCCGGTGATCGGGGCGATCCCGAGCGTCATCCCGACGTTCACGAATACCTGGAAGAAGAAGATGGCGAGGATCCCGGCCGCGATCAGGGTGCCGAACAGGTTCTTGGCGATCGTCATGATGCGTAAGCACCGCCACATGAGCAGCGCGTAGAGCGAGAGCACGATCGCCGCCCCGACGAACCCGTAGATCTCCCCCACCGAGGCGAACACGAAGTCCTCGGTGTTCACCGGCAGGTAGCCCTCCTTGGTCTGGGTCGCGTGGGTGCCCTGACCGGTCCGCTGACCGGCCCCGATCGCCGTCTCGGACTGCTTGAGCTGGTAGCTCGGGTCCTCCTGCACGCCCGGGCACGTGGACTTCGTGGCGTTCGGGTCCAGGAACGCCGTGAGCCGCTGCTTCTGGTAGCACTTCACCACCTGGACGCCGACCGCCGGCGCGCCGATCAGGGCGACCGTGATCGCCACTGCGAACAGGGCGAGGATCCCGGCGATCTGCCGGAACGAGGTCCCTGCGAAGAACAGGATCGCGAAGCCGATCGCGACGTACACCAGCCCGGTGCCGAGGTCGGGCTGGGGGATGACGATCAGCGCGGCGATCAGTGCCAGCAGCATGATCCGTGCCGTCGTGCGCCGCTCGTGCATCTGGCGGGATCGGTCGACCATGAACCCCGAGAGGGCGAGGATGAGCAGCACCTTGCCGAACTCCGAGGACTGAAAGTTGACCAGCGGGATCGGGATCCAGCGGTGGGCGCCCTGCTGGGCGGGCATTCCGTACACGACCAGGTTGAGCGCCACCATCACCACGTAGAAGCCGTACTTGAACTCGCGCAGCCGCGAGTAGTCGATGCGGCTCACCGCGAGGCACAGCACGAGCCCGATCCCCGCGAACACCGCCTGGTGCTTGGCGTCGCTGGAGTTGCCCGTCCCGTGCAGGGTGAGCACCGAGCCCACCACGAGCCCGATTCCCGCGAGCATCAGCAGCGGGTCGAACAGCGGGACCCGGGGGGGGGGGGGGGGGCGGGGGGGCGGAGCCGGGGGGGGGGGGGGGGCGCGGGGGGGGGGGGGGGGGGGGG
>CAXTTD010000044.1:5752-12804 GCA_964246945.1 uncultured Solirubrobacteraceae bacterium
TGCCGGGGGCCCACCGCGCCCCCCCCGAGCCCGATTCCCGCGAGCAGCAGCAGCGGGGCGACCAGCGGGCCCCGCGGCCGGGTGGCGGCCGCGGTCTCCTCAGCGGGCTGGAGCGCGGAGACGCTCATTGGTCGTCGCTGTCTCCGCGGATGTAAGGGCCGGGGGTGTTGAAGTAGAACTGGTGCAGGATCTCCCGGGCGACCGGCGCGGAGGCGATCGCGCCGAAGCCGCCACTCTCGACCCACACCACGACCACCATCGGCGGCTTGCCGTTGCCGCCGGTCGAGTAGGTGGCGTACCAGGCGGAGTCCGACTCCACGCCCTTCTCCGGCCCGCTGGTCGGGATGTACTGGGCGGTGCCGGTCTTGCCGTACACCGGCAGCCCGAAGTTCTGCATCACCGTCTGCGAGGTGCCGGCGCTGTTCTCTCCGCCGCCCTGGGCGGCCTCGTGCAGGCCGGTACGGATCGTGTCCAGGTACGTCGGGTTGATGTGGAGGTGGCGCTGCGCCGGGAACGAGAACTTCTGCAGCACCGTCCCCTCGGCGTTCTGGATGTCCTCGCCGACGTGAGGGCGCACGATCGTGCCGCCGTTCTCGATCGCCGAGTAGACGAGCGCCAGCTGCAGCGGGGAGACCTCGTCGTCGCCCTGCCCGACCGCGGCCTGCACGTCGTCGCCGATCGTCCATGTCGCGTTCGCGGTCCCCAACCCGCAGCCGTAGGGGTGGGCGGTGCTCACCGGCGTGGGGGTATTGCGGCGATACCCCTTCTTCCTCGTCGCGCTGTGGTCACCCCCGGCGTTCACGTAGCGCCAGGCGCCGGTCGCGGTCTCGCACTGCTCCTCCTCCCGGCCGACCCGGTCAAACCACGCCGGAGTCGGGTCCAGGCCGTCCGCGGCGTCGGGGAGGTCGATGTGGGGGTTGCGGCCGATGCCGTAGCGACTGGCCCACTTCTGCAGCGGACCGCCCTGCGGCTGGTCGGAGTCGAGCAGGCCGCCGAGGTGGTAAAAGAACTCGTCGTCGGAGACCTTGATCGCGGACTCGAGATCGACGGGGCCGTAGTGCACGCCGCCGGAGTTCTGGGGACAGTAGCTGCCGCCACCGAAGCACAGGTCCGTGTCGTCGTCGAAGGTCTCGTCGGGCGTCCACTTGCCGCTCTCGAGCGCCGCGGTCGACGTGATCACCTTGAACGTCGAGCCGTCCGGGGCCTGGGACTGGATCGCGCGGTTGAACAGCGGATCGTTTGACTGCTCTCCGAACTCCCGGTCATAGGCGGCGGTGCTCTGCTGGTGGGTGAACACCGAGGGGTCGTAGGACGGCGACGACCCCATCGCGTACACCGCGCCGTTGTTGGGGTCGATGGCGACGAACGCGCCGCCCTGCCCGTCGTTCTCGTCGATCGACTGCTGCAGCGCCGACTGGCCGGCCTGCTGCATCTTCACGTTGAGCGTCGTCTTGAGATTCTCGCCCGGCGTGGGCCGCTTCTCCCGGCCCTCGCCCCCCGCGCTGCCGGCGGCGGTCACCCGCCCCCGCGGCGTGCCGCAGGGCCCCCGCCGGAACGGGTCGTACTGGTACTCGAGGCCCGACTGGCCGACGACCGCGTTCGCGTTGACGCCCTGGAACGCCCTCTGCTTCTGCTCGCCGGTGGTGAGCCGCCCGACGGTGCCGAGCGCCTGGGCGGCGAGGTCCTTGAACGGGTAGCCGGGCACCGAGGTCTGCGCGACGTTCACCCCGCGGAACTGGTTCGCCCGCTCGGCGATGTAGTACTGCACGCGGGTGGAGACCGGCGTCTTCACCGTGACGTCGGCGTAGGTGTTCAGCGCGATCGACTGGGCGACCAAGCAGGCGATCGGCGACAGCCGCCGCGTCGTCGAGGCCGGGCACTTCCCGCTGGCCACGTTGCAGCTCGGCGGCGGCGTGGCCACCTTGCATCGGTGGCGCTTCACGCCCTTGCCGATCACGCGGGCGAGGCGGTCGTACACCGCGTCGTCGCGCCGGTAGGAGTTCAGGATGTTCGACTGGTTGACCTTCACCGGCAGCTCGGTGGGGTCGATCTGGACCGAGAGCGCCGTGGTCGAGGTGACGAGCGGGGTGTTGTTGGAGGCGAGGATCTCGCCGCGCGGCGGGGCGACGAGCACTGTCCGGCTCTGATTGCTGTTGGCGGTGAGGACGTACTGGTGACCGCTGAGGACCTGCAGGAACCACAGGCGGAAGAACACGATCGCGAACAGGAGGAGTACCAGCGAGCCGGCGATCCCCACCCGGACGGCGAGTGCCGGGGTGAGCGTCGACCGGCGGTCCTCCGGCGGCCCGAGGCTCATTGCCCCTCCCGGCTGATCGGACCGCTGAGCCGCCGCGAGGGCTGCGAGAGCGGGGACAGACCGCCGGTCGTGTACGCCCGGCGCCGGCGGCGGTGGGGGTCCTCGGGCAGCGCGGGGGTGATGATGCGCTGCACGAGCGCGTACACCGGCAGCGCGATGATCGTGTTCACGAGCACCGTGATCAGGATCTGCTGCAGCAGCAGCCAGCTCACCGGCGAGTCGACGCCGAGCAGGAACTGAATGATCGTCATCCCGATGCCGGCGAACGCGGTCGCCGCCGCCCCGAGCCCGAGCGGCACCAGGCCGTGGGAGGGGTCGCGCAGCTCACGCAGGCGCCCGGACCAGTAACCGATCGTGATGTAGAGCAGCGAGGTGATCCCGAGCGTCTGCACGAGCAGGGTGTCGACGAGCAGCCCGCAGAAGAAGCCGACGATCGCGCCGGGCAGCGAGCCGGTGAGCAGGCCGACCGACATCACCACCAGCGGCGTCACGTCGGCGTTGACGCCGAAGATCGAGATCTGGGAGATCATCGTCTCCTGGACGACGACGGCGATGATCACCAGCACGGCGACGCGCGTGGTGAGCCGGCCCGACCACATCCCGCTCACCGGACGTCGGCCTCCTCGGTGCCGGCCACCGACGTGGTGAGGATCTGCACCGAGGTGAAGCGGCGGATCGAGGCGATCGGGGTCACCGGGACCTCACCGCTGTTGATCAGCTGGTTCGGGTTGAAGCTCGCCGCCACGCGCCCGATGGGGATCGCCGAGGGATACAGCGATCCCGACTGCGAGAGGTCGGAGGGATCCTTGAAGCCTGCGGTGACCACGGTCTGCCCGGCAGAGACCGCGGCGTTGCGCGGGAGGTCCTCGAGCTCGAGGTCGTTGCCGAGCACCGGCTGGAGGATGCCGGTGTCGCCCTGCGCGTCCTGGACCTCGGAGGCGACCTCGACCGTGTGGTCGGTGATGAGCACGACTTCGGAGGTCGAGCCGGTCGTCTCCGAGACCTTGCCGACGAGGGCACCGTCGGAGAGCACCGCGTCGCCGTCGTGCACGCCGCTGCTCGAGCCGCGGTTGACCTCGACCTGCTGATACCACAGGTTCGGGTCGCGATTGATCACCGAGGCCGACACCGGGTTCTGGTTGGCAATCCCGATGTCCTGGGTGAGGTGGAGCTCGGCGGCGAGCTGCGACTCCCGGATCGCCTTCTGCTTGTAAACGGCATTTTGATCGGTGAGGTTGGCGTTCTCGTGGCGCAGCTGGGCGTTCTCGGACTTCGCGCGCAGTGTCGTGGAGACCCAGTCCGACACGTTGCGAAACGGCGAGAGCACCGTCGAGGCGCCGTCCTCGATCGGCGAGACGGCGGCCACCACGCCGCGCTGGACCGAATGCAGAGGACTCGAGGACGACTCACCGAAGTACGCGGTGAGCAGCACGACCGAAATGAGGACGAGCACGCCGAGCACGGCACGCCTGCGCCTGACCACTTTGTCGTGCACGTCAGAGAGTCTCCGGGGGTTGAGCGCGGGCCGCCGTCACGCCATGGGGCGACGCTACCTACCGGCGGCGACGATTACGGGAATTCTTGCTCGAGCGGTGGATCGCCTCGAACTCCTCGAGCGACCGCCCCGAGCCCACCGCCACGCAGGTGAGCGGTGATTCGGCGAGATGAGCGGGCATCTGCGTCTCGTGACGCAGGCGCTCCTCGATCCCCTGCAGCAGCGAGCCGCCGCCGGCGAGCATGATTCCGCGGTCCATGATGTCAGACGCGAGCTCGGGCGGCGTGCGATCGAGCGTCTGCTTCACCGCGTCGATGATCTGGGAGACCGGTTCCTCGAGCGCGCCGCGGATCTCCTCGGAGGTGAGGATCACCGTCTTGGGCAAGCCCGAGACCATGTCGCGTCCACGGATCTCCGCCTGGACCTCCTCGGGCATCACGTGCGCCGAGCCGATCTCGAGCTTCACCTCCTCGGCCGTCTGCTGGCCGATGAGCAGCTTGTACTCGCGCTTGACGTAGTTGATGATCGCCTCGTCGAGCTCGTCCCCGCCGACCCGGATCGACTGGGAGACAACGATGCCCCCGAGCGAGATCACCGCCACCTCGCTGGTGCCGCCGCCGATGTCGACGACCATCGAGCCGGTCGGCTCCCCCACCGGCAGTCCGGCGCCGATCGCGGCCGCCATCGGCTCCTCGATGAGGTACGCCTGCCGCGCGCCCGCCGAAAGGCACGCCTCCTCGACCGCGCGCTTCTCCACCCCGGTGACCCCGGAGGGCACGCACACCACGACCCGGGGGTGCGCGAAGCGGTTCTGGTGGACCTTCTGGATGAAGTGGCGCAGCATCTCCTCGGTCACCTCGAAGTCGGCGATCACGCCGTCCTTGAGCGGCCGGATCGCCGAGATCGTCCCCGGCGTGCGCCCGAGCATCCGTTTGGCCTCGATGCCGACCGCGTGGACCTCGCCGCTGCGCGAGTCGACGGCGACGACGCTCGGTTCAGAGAGCACGATGCCGCGCCCGCGCACGTACACGAGGGTGTTGGCGGTGCCGAGGTCGACGGCCATGTCGCGGCCACCGAAGCCGGTGAGATAAGAGAAGAAGCCCATATTGGTTGGAGCAGGAGGACGCTGTAGGAGGGCCGGCGCAAGATGGCGCTCGGCCGTCCCGCCGGCCGCTTCCGACCGCGGGCCCACTCTATCGAAGCGCGAGCCCGCAGCGGCGCTGCGCCGGCCCCACCGGAGCCGAAAACCGCTGGAAAACTAAAGGCCTCGTAAGCGCAGACGAATTGAACGGGTTCCTGCAGTGCTCAGGCGGGCGCCGGGGCCTCGAGCAGCCACGGCGCGAGCTCCACGAGCGTCGCCGCCGGCAGTCCGACGACGTTGAGGTAGTCGCCGTCGATCCCGCTCACGAGCAGCGCCCCTCGCTCCTGGATCGCGTACCCGCCGGCGCGCCCCTGCCACTCCCCGGTGTCGAGGTAGGCGTCGATCTCGGCGGCGGAGAGCGCGCGGAAGACCACCCGCGTGCGGGCCGCCGCAGTGCGGCTGCGGCCCTCGTCGATGAGGCACACGCCGCTCAGCACCGTGTGCTCGCGGCCGGAGAGCGCGCGCAGGGTCTCCCCCGCCGCCGCCCGGTCGGCGGGCTTGCCGTAGATCCGCGATCCCAGGGCGACGATCGTGTCCACGCCCAATACCGGGCAGGCGGTTCCGAGCGCGTCGGCGGCCGCCCGCGCCTTGCGGAACGCGTTCTCCAGCACCACCTCCTCGGGCGGACCGGCGGTGAGCTCCGCCACCCCGGTGGCGTGTACCGCGAACGGGATCCGCAGCTGGGTGAGGATCGCCCGCCGCTGGGGGGAGGCCGAAGCAAGGACGAGCACCGGCTCGCCGCCGCCGGGTGCCGGCTCGCTCAGCGTCTCACCCGAGGTTGGGGAAGAACAGGCCCACCTCGCGCGCGGCCGACTCGGGCGCGTCGGAGCCGTGCACCATGTTCTGGCCGACGGCGACCGCGTAGTCGCCGCGGATCGAGCCGGTGGTCGCCTCCAGCGGATTGGTCGCGCCAATCACCTGACGCGCCGCGACGATCGCCGAATCGCCCTCGAGCACCATCGCCACCAGCGGGCCGGAGGTGATGAAGTCGACGAGCTCTCCATAGAACCCCTTGCCCTCGTGCTCCGCGTAGTGCTGAGCGGCGAGCTCGCGGCTCATCGTCATCTGCTGCAGGGCGGCGAGGCGTAGTCCCTTGCGCTCGAACCGGGCGATGATCTCACCGGTGAGATTGCGCGCGAACGCGTCGGGCTTGACGAGGATGAGCGTGCGCTCCATCAGGGGCTGGTTCTCCTTGGCGGTCGAGGTGCGGGCGCGCGACGGCGGCCCGCCGCGGCGGTGAGGCTAGTACGCGTGTCCGCGGCCGGTCAGGTCGAATACGGCTGCTCCGCCGTCTCCTCCGCGGGCGCGCGGCGGCGGCGCTGGCGGCGGGGGGTGATGGCGTCGCGGCCGGCGCCGACCTCGGCCTCGCAGTACGGGCACACCCGCCACGCCGGATCCAGCGGCCGCGCACAGTTGTGGCAGGGGTCCTTGAGCTTGCGCATGCAGTGCGGGCAGCGCAGGAAGTCGCGCTCCACCTCGTTGTCGCAGTGCGGGCACAGGTGATATCCGGACTCGGCGAGGCGGGCCTCGGCGGCCTGCATCTCGAGCTCGCGCTCGCGCACGTCGTCGAGGTACTCCGGCGGGCGCACGATCATGTACACCACTGTGCCCACGTACGGGGCGACCGAGCACACGGTCGCGCAGAACACGAGCAGCGGGTCGGCGATCCGTCGGCGGGCGTCGGCGTAGGTCCAGTAGACGAGCGCCAGCCAGATGACCACCAGGAAGAAGATGACGAGCTCCACTGCGAGGTTGAGCGCGCTCGAATTGATCCCGAGGATGGCGTAGGGGAGCATGAGAAGGGGCCGAGTGTAGTGATCACCGCAGGATGCGGCGCCTACAGATACGCCGTTGAGGCCCCCGTTCCTTGTCTCGATCCTCTGCGGGCTAGAGGAACACGCGTCCGAACAGGTAGCCGATTCCGAAGAACACCAGGATCACCACCGCCACCACGAGCGCGACGAGCCCGATCATCTTCAGAAAGCCGGGGTCCTCCCGCTCGTCGTTCACAGCACCGAGACCCCGCGGGGCGTCGCGCCGGCGAGCAGGTCGCCGATCAGCTTCAGGGCGCCGGTGGCGACCACCACGCCGTCGGGCCC
>CAXTTD010000045.1:0-12718 GCA_964246945.1 uncultured Solirubrobacteraceae bacterium
CCAAGGCAGCCACGACCCCGCGGCCGCCGCTTCGGATCCCGGCGCCTGCGAAGCAAAAGTCCGCCGACGTGCTCGGTCCTTCGTGAAACCGGCAGCCTCGCGATACGGTGCCGCCTGGACCGGACAACTGCTGAGGAGACGATGTGGCCCGTCAGAGCTTTCTGGGCGACCAGCCCTGGCACGAGACTCACAAGGAGCTTGCGCTGCGGACGCGAGTGTTTGAGCGGGCGCCGGATCATCTATTGAGCGGGTCGCTGCACGAGCTCGACCCAGGCTCACCCGGGTTTCGCCTTCACATGCACTACGGCGCGGAGGAGATGTTCTTCGTGCTTAGCGGCGCTCCGACTCTGCGCACAGGCGCGGGAGAGGAGCAGCTCGCACCCGGTGACGTTGTGCACTGCCCCGAAGGCCGTGAAAGGCTGCACACTTTTACAAACGCAACTGACGAGCCAGTGCGGCCACTGGCCATCTCAGCCGGCCGGTTTCCCGACGTCGTCGCCTACCCAGAGCACGGCATCGGATGGGTTGCGACACGTAACCCCGACTTCCCCGCAAGCTCAGCGGAGGACCCGGGGATCGTTACGCGCTTTGATCTGCCCAGAGAGGACTGAGGCGCAGCGGGCAGCTCAGGCGCTTTTTCGTGTCCCGCCCCGGGTCTGAGCGCCGCTGCTGTCGCTTTCGGCCGCGACCACCCTGGAGGAGCAGTCCGGCCAGACGCCTCAGAATTCGTGCAAGCAGCACTGTCGGTAACGCCGAACCGTCGCCATTTCTGTCCGCGGCCGTGAGGCCGGTTTCCGGCGGCGGTCGGGGGTACTCCGCAAGCGCGTTTCCTATGTCCCGTGGTTCGCTACTGAGCGGGCACTTCGTCGGGCGGGTCTACTGACACAGTCCCTTGCCCCGCCGCCGCGGGGACCGGCAGGATCTATGGAGGCGGCAGACGAACGGCTTGTGCGCTCCCGTCCTAGCGGCCGGTGACGATCGGATGTACGCTGCGGGTTCTGAGTCGCAGGCACGCGGCTCTGAGGTCACGAACGGGGTTATGGCAAATGAGAAGATTGTGGAGTTCTTTGGCAGCCGCCACGATGGTGGCGCTTATCTTCGCGGTGGCTGGCTCAGACCACGCCGAGGGCAGCACTCGCGCCTCGACCGCATGTCGGCAGTGGAACGTCACGGGGACGTGGGAATCAGGCCAGTCCAACGTCAATCGCGTGACCTACCGGTTTGTGCAGAAGCACACGCGTCTCTCGGGCGTTGGGAAGCTGTCGGCAGCGGACGCCGCGGGGGCGGGCTTCCAGTCAGGGACGCTCTCCGGAACGGTGAAGGGCACCCACATCAGATTTGTCGTTGTCTGGCAGCGGTCTTCACACGACGGGCTTGTCCATCGCGGGCTGTACACCGGCGTTGTGTCGAGTCATCACATCATTGGACAGACCCGCGATCTGACCGTGAGCGATGAGGCGTCGTTTGCCGCCCACGGACCGACCCGCTGCGTCTCGTGACCTCGTAGGGGCACTCTGAAATCGCCCCACCGGCTGTCTTAGTTCTGCCGATGGTTACCGAGACAGCCCGTCCCCGCCCGGGCGGGTCTGCCTGGGATGGTTTCCTCGCGCCGCGCCCTCTGACCGCACCCGCACCTCCGGGGTTAGCGCCGACGCGGCGATGTGAGACTACCGGTCCGTCGCCGCACCGGGTCTGCGCCTTCCGCTGCCGCTTCAGGTCGGCGGGCTGGAGAAGCGGCAGCCTCGGCGTATGCCCGCCTGTTCGTGACAGCGGGTCTGTCGGCGGTGGCCCGTTCTGCGGGCCCGATCGCCTCGCGGGTCAAATACCGGCGGCCTCGCAGCAGCTCCTCATCACCATTTGAGGAGGGCGTGTACGTTTGCCCGAGCGGCAGCGCCGTCGGTGCTGCCCGCGCCAGGCGCGGTGCGCGCCACTATTACCTCTCGATTCGAAAGGAAGCCCCGATGGCATCAATCACGCTCGAACAAGCCCGGAAAGTTCTCGACGCGGGACTGCAGAAAGCCGACGAGATCGGGGTTCGGCATAACATCGCCATCGTCGACGCCGGTAACAACCTCACGGCGTTCGCCCGGCAAGATGGAGCGTGGCTGGGATCCATTGATATCGCCCACAACAAGGCCTATACGGCTCGTGCGTTTGACATGGCCACCGAGGACCTCTACGAGATGGCCCAGCCGGGCGGATCCCTCTACGGCATCACGGCCAGCAACTTCGGTCAGGTGATTGTCTTCGCGGGAGGCATCCCGATACGCGACGGCGACGAGGTGGTCGGCGCGGTCGGCGTCAGCGGCGGAACCATCGAGCAAGACCAGCAGGTAGCCGAAGCAGCCGTCGCAGCGTTCACGGGCTGATTCAGAAGCGCGAGGCGTGCCGCCTCCATCAGAGTCAGCGCGTCACGCTTCATCGTGATCAGAAAGCCCATACCCCGGCTTGGTCCCCCCTTACATTGCGAGTCGATCACAGCGGTCGGGACTCGGGCGCCGAGCTATGGCCTCGCTCAGCAACTCGCAGAACAGGCGACCCGGCTTCTGGTTCGCCGCCGCACCGGGTCTGAGGGTCGTAGCTGCTGCTATCGCTGCGCGCCGATTCTGAGGAGAAGTCCGGCCAGAGCGCTCCGGATTCGTGGGAGCGATATTCTTGGCGCGAGGTGTTGTGGTGTCGGTACTGCCGCAGTCTGGGTGTGGTCGCGGCGGCGAGCATGGGCTTTGCTTGTTCTCTTGTCGATGTCGCCAGGTGTGGGTAAGCCGTTGGGATGGCCCGGTCGGCGTCTGAGCTGGTGGAGGAGCTGCGTGGGGCGATCGGTGATAAGCGGGTGCTGCGCGCGGTGGCTGAGGTGCCCCGTTATCACTTCGTTCCTCGGGATCTGCGCGAGTACGCGTGGGAGAACCGGGCGCTTCCCATCGGAGCCTGCCAGACCATTTCTCAGCCGGCGGTCGTGGCGCGCATGTGCGAGCTGCTGGAGCTCAGTGGCGATGAGACCGTCCTGGACGTGGGCACCGGCTCTGGATACCACGCCGCCGTTCTCAGCCGGCTGGCCGGCCACGTCTATTCAATCGAGCAGCACGCCGAGCTGACGCAGAGGGCGCAGCAGGCATTGCAGGTGTCCGGGGTCGCGAACGTGACGCTGCTGACCGGCGACGGCACACGCGGCCACGCGGACCACGCGCCCTACAACGCGATTAATGTCGCCGCGTGCGCTGACGAGATTCCCGTCGCGCTCGAGCAGCAGCTCGCACCCGGCGGCCGACTGATCATTCCCCTGGATGGGAAAGAGCAACGGCTCGTGCTCCTGAGGCGGGCCGGCATGACGAGCCGCCGTGAGCAGCATGAGCTGGTGAGGTTCGTCCCACTCATCAACCCACACCCTGACCGGTCACACGACAACGACCCAGCCGCGGGCGCCTGATCGCGCGGTCCGCTCCTATGTCTTAAGGCGGGTCGCGCAGAACAGGCGCCGTTATCCCGACAGCTCTCCTGGTCCGCCTGCTGCTGTGTCGCGGACGGATCGTCGGCGGCCCCGCTGCATGCCGGCCGGCGCGGCCGGGGGCAGCAGGCTCGCTGCTTCTTGAGCAAGGAGAAGTGCTGGGGGCGCTCAGGCCGGCAGCGGCGGCGACGCCCAGTCGGGCGTGCGGCCCTCGCCGCCGTAGCGGTTGCCCTGCACCTCGACCGACAGCCCGTCGAGCCGCTCGTGGTCCTCAGCGGTCAAGGTGAGCTGGGGCGCCAGCGCGTTGTCCTCTACGTACGCGGACCGTTTGGTGCCCGGGATCGGCACGATCCACGGTTGGCGGCCCAGCAGCCATGCCAGCGCCACCTGGCCAGGAGTGGTGTCGTGCTCGGTGGCGATCTCGCTAACGACTTGGGCAAGCCGCGCGTTGGCTGACCGGTGCTCAGGACCGACTCGGGGGAAGCGGTCCCCGCTGCGAGAGTCGCCCTCGTCAAGCTGGCTCTCAGCAGTCAGGCTGCCGGCCAGCAGTCCGCGCAACAAGGGCGAGAACGGCAGAAACCCGATTTCCAGCTCCTCACACGCACCGAGAACCTCACTCTCCACGCCGCGCTCCAGCAGCGAGTATTCGCTCTGCAGGCTGGAGATGGGATGAACCGCGGCGGCACGTCGCAGGTCGGGCGCCAACGCCTCGGAGAGGCCCAGGTAGCGGACCTTGCCCTCTTGGACGAGCTCGGCCATCGCCCCGACGGTCTCCTCGATCGGGGTATCAGGGTCAACGCGGTGCTGCTGATAGAGATCGATCGTGTCCACTCCCAGCCGCGTGAGGCTTGCCTCGCAAGCCTCGTGGACATACTCCGGTCGTCCGTTGATCCCGGCGGGACGGCCCTGGCCATCGCGGACATTGCCGAACTTCGTGGCCAACACGACCTCGTCGCGTCGACCGCGGATCGCTCGGCCCACGAGCTGCTCGTTATGGCCGTTGCCGTAGACGTCGGCGGTGTCAAGCAAGGTGATACCAAGGTCCAGCGCCCGGTGGATGGCTGAAATTCCCTCCGCATCGGTGGTGTTGCCGTACACGCCCGACATCGGCATGCAGCCCAAACCGATCGCCGACACTGCCGGACCAACGCGACCGAGTTGCCGAACCTCCATCACAGCTCATCCTTTCTGTAGGCAGCACTGGACGTGCGATGGGGCCTGAGGCTAACACCGGGCCCCGGGACATCCGGAGACAGCAATCGATCAGACACCAGTCCGCGTCAACGCACCGATCAGCGCCTCTTCCTGGTTCGGCGGGCCTGAAAGCAAGACGTCCGCCCTCCATCAACGCCGGCACCAAGCGGCAGTCCGCCGTGGGCCCGGATGTTCGTGAGGATCGGCAGTCTGTACCGGTTCTCAAGGTCGGCGGCTCGATCGGCTGAGGCAGACACGCTGTGTTCGCAGACCCGTTAGCGTCCGTGCATAGGTACCGCCATCGCGACTGGAGGAGAGAAATGAGCGATCGGATCCAGACCAGCCATGCTGGGAGCCTGCCTCGGCCCGAGGACCTCGCGCAGGTCAACCTCGCTCGGAGCACTGGCGAGAACGTCGACGAGGCAGCCTACGAGCAGCAGCTCAGCGGCGCGGTGGCTGACGTTGTAGCCCGTCAGCGTGAGCTCGGAATCGACATCGTCAACGACGGCGAGTACGGGCATTCCATGGGCGAGCGATATGACTACGGAGCCTGGTGGAGTTACGTGTTCGCGCGCCTGAGCGGCCTTGAGCTCACTGACGCTGCGCTGCTCTCCGCACCCCAGGCGCGCCCAAAGCCAGGCGAGGTGGCGCTGGCCAGCTTCTCTGAGCGCCGCGACTGGCAGCAGTTCGCCGAGGCCTACGACGATCCCAGTTCAGGCGCCGCGCTGCCCAACCGTCCGCCGGTCAGCCCAGTAGCGCGCGGTCCGATCACCTACACCGGCCAGGTGGCGATCCAGCGTGACATCACCCATTTCAAGGCTGCGCTTCAGTCCCAAGGCCTGCAAGACGGCTACCTGAACTCGGTGGCGCCAGGCAGCTGCGCACGCTTTGGCAACGAGTACTACGACGATGACGAGGCCCTGATCTACGCCTGCGCGGAGGCGATGCGCGAGGAGTACACGGCGATCATCGAGGCCGGCCTGATGCTGCAGCTCGACGACCCTGCGATCGCTGAGAACTGGGATCAGATCAACCCCGCACCGACAGTCGAGGCCTACCAGCGCTTCACCCGGGTACGCGTGGAGGCGCTCAACCATGCGATCCGCGGCCTGCCACCCGAGCGGATCCGCTTCCATCTGTGCTGGGGCAGCTGGCACGGACCTCACGTCACCGACATTCCGATGGCCGATATCGTCGACGTGATGCTGGAAATCAACGCCGGCGCCTACTCCTTCGAGGCGGCCAACGCGCGCCACGAGCACGAATGGAAGCTGTGGCAGGACGTTCGCCTGCCCGAGGGCAAAAAGATCCTCCCGGGGGTGGTCAGCCACTCCACCAACGTCGTCGAGCACCCCGAGCTCGTCGCCGAACGGATCGGCCGTTTCGCCTCCGGCGTGGGTGCCGAGAACGTCATCGCATCCACCGATTGCGGGCTGGGCGGTCGCATCCATCCACAGATCGCGTGGGCGAAGCTGGAGGCCCTATCGCAAGGAGCCGAGCTCGCGACACAGACCCTCCAGAGCAGGCCCGCAGCCTAGCTCGCTCACTCGGCGCAAGCGGCTTTGATGTGGCGTCCCTCGGGTCAGCAGCCAGGCGCGTCTTCGCTCGGGGAATACCTCGACCGTCGACCCCACGCGCCGTTGCCGCCCGGCGGTCGCTAACCCTCGCGATGAAACCCGATCCGTTTGCTCGTAGCTCCTCGCCGCGAACAAGAGGTGGATTGGCGGGCGCGCAGCCGCCGCTCATCGCCGATGAAACGCGATCGGTCGCAGCCGCTCGCTGACGCGGCCGGCGCCAGAGCAGCACTCAGCCCACAGCCTCCGTCGTTCGTGGCAGCAGAACTGGGGCGCTCGTTGCCTCCGCCATATGCTCGCGTTGACATGGTCGACGGGCGTATCGAGTGGCCGGATGCCGGTGCTCGTCCGTCCTGGGCTCCCGCCGCTTCTTGCTGATGCGCTCTGTGGGATGCTGCGTCCGGTGGCGGGCGAGCGTTCAGACTGGGAGGTTGAGGAGGAGCGGCTCGCCACGGCGGGCCGCGTCGCCGGCGATCCGACGGGTTGGTTTGATGAGCTCTACGGCGCGGGTGCGGCCGGACGGATTTCGGTTCCGTGGAGTCGGACCGAGCCCCACGCGCTGTTATCGGCATGGACCGTGGCGCGGGACTTGCGCGGGGAAGGACGCCTCGCGCTGGTGGTGGGTTGCGCGCTGGGTGCCGATGCTGAGCACGTCGCGGGGCTCGGATACGCAACCACGGCCTTCGATGTCGCGCCGACCGCCGTTCGTTTGGCGCGCGAGCGCTACCCCGCGTCGCCTGTCAACTATGTCGTCGCTGATCTGCTTGATCCGCCGGGCGAGTGGACGCGCGCGTTTGACCTAGTCGTGGAGATCATTACAGCGCAGTCGCTGCCCGACCCCCAGCGGGCGCGGGCGATCAGGAATATCGGACGGTTCGTCGCGCCCTGCGGTGCGCTGTTCGTGGTCGCGGCGATTCACGACGAGGACGAGGTCCGCGGGCCAGCCGACCCGTTTCCGCTGCGGCGTGACGAGGTCGAGGCGTTTGCTGCCGATGGGCTGACCGTGACCAGCGTCGCGCAGCTGTCGGTCCCGGGCCAGAGCGGCGCGGTGCGCTGGCAGGCCGAATTCGTGCGTCCGCCTGCATGAGCTTTTGGTAGTAACGGCGCGCCGGTACGGAGCCGGCCCCCTGTCCTGGGTTTCTCAACGGGCCGGGTAGACGGGGATCGAGACCTCCGAGTCGCCGCGACGCGGCCTGGCCCTTGGCTCCGTTGTTGCTCGAGCGACAGCGACAAGCGGTCGTGCGGGTGCTGAGCAGCTCGCCCGCGCGGTCCGCACGGGCGATCGTCACGCCGTCAGCTCGTTCCCAATTCCGGCTGGCGCGTTAGCGGTCTGCACGGTCGGTTGTTCGGTTGCGTGCGTAGTGGCGCCGCGCTCGGTCGCGGTTGCCGCAGTCGCCGGAGCTGCACCATCGGCGGCTGTGGTTGCGGGTGCTGTCGAGGAATAGCCAGCCGCAGCCGTCGTCGTCGCAGCGTCGCAAACGGTCTGCGGGCATGGTCTGTAGGAGGTCGAGCGCGTGCAGCGCAAGAATCCGAGGGAGATGGAGCGGGCCGCGCGCCTGGAGGGTCCACCGCGCGGGGGTGCCGGTGAGGCTGCTGGCGGTGACTGCGTCGGCGAGCGTCCGGTGCAACGGGGAGCCAGCCGCGATCTGCTGTTCGCCACTGCGATCGTCGATGCAGTCGGCGAGGTGGCTATACAGCTGCTCACGGAGCTCGTGCACTGACCGCAGGACGCCTTCGGCCGTCTTGGGGTCTTCGGCGATCGTGCCGAAGATCGCGGTGAGGTGCTGCTCGTCAAGGAGGGCGGCGCGGTGGGTCCAGGTCAACAGGTCAGACGGCGTGGCGAGGTTCTCGCGCCATTGGTCGGGGTCCTGACGCCAGGACACGGTGTTGACGAGATCAAGCGCGAGGTGGCCGCCGATGAGCTCGATCGACTCAGGCCGTGACGGGATCGGCGCGGACATGGCCAACATCATACCTAACATGCTATGCTGATTTAGCCTGTTAGGGTCGAGTGATGATCATGACCGATGACATGCGCACGGGCCTGCGTCGCAGTGCGGGGTCGGCGGCAAGCACGTTCGTTCTGGGCGTGACGTTCGGTGCTCTGGCTCGCGCGCAAGGCTGGCGTCTTGGGGCACCGGTGGTCGCGTCGCTGGCGATCTTCTTCGGTTCGGCGCAGTTTGCGTTGCTCGCCGTGCTTTCCGGTGGCGGCGCCGCTTGGACGGCGGTGCCTCGGGAGTCCTGATCAACCTGCGGTTCTTCCCGATGGCGTTGTCGGCCGCGCCCGCGTTGCGGGGCGGGCGAATCCAGCGCTCGGTCGAGGCCCAGGCGGTCGTGGGCGGCTCCTGGGTCTTGGCCCACCAAGGCGAGGCCCGCTTCAATCGCGGCGTGCTGTTCGGCTCCGCGCTTGCACAGTGGCCGGCGTGGGTCACCGGCACCATCCTCGGCGTCGTTCTCGCTCTATCCACCCGACTGCTTAACGCCACCGGCCTCGATGTCGTGTTCCCCGCGTTCTTTGCCCTGCTGCTGTTCGACGAGCTGCGACACGCCCGCTCGGCGCGAATCGCGGCGGCCGGCGGCGCTGTCATCACGGCCCTGCTGCTGCTCGCACTGCCCGCGGGCCCCGCGCTGCTCGGCGGCGCCCTTTCGGCGCTCATCGGCCTCCGGCACGCGGACACCGAGCAGTCGTGACCACGATCTGGATCTACGTCGCACTGACCGCCCTCGCGAAGCTCGCGATCAAGGCCACAGGCCCGGCGATACTCGTCAACCGACCCCTTCCCGCCCGTGCCAAAGGGTGATCGCGCTCCTCGCCCCGGCGCTCCTCGCCGGCCTCGTCATCTCCGACATCCTTGGCCCCAACTGGTCCTCCGCCGACGGACCACTCGCCCTCGGCGTCCTCACCGCCGGCGCCGCCCGCATGACCGGCCTACCGACCCCAGTCTGCATCATCGCCGCCGTGCTCATCACCGCTGTCGCCCGCGCCGTCCTCTGACGAGCGCAACGCAAGGCAGCCCAAGGCGGGACACCAGGGCCTCGGGCCTCGGGCCTCGAGGTTGCGTGCTCAAGGATGGTGTGGTTTTGGCGCAAGCAAGCTGCCTTCGAGGTGGTCGGTTGCGTTGGCGGATTCGCTATCGGGACGCAGAGCGCCTGGCCCGTTTCTGTGCCCTAGGCAGGTCGGGCGCCGGGGCCGGGGAGGAGATCGACGTCGTCGGCGTGCATCGGCTCGCCGCAGTGGGCGCAGCGCAGGTCGACGTGACTGATCTCCCCGCAGGCGTGGTGGCGGTAGAGGACCGGCGGGCCTGCCGTCCCGGCGAGCCATTTGTCGCCCCAGCCGACCATCACCATCAGCATGTCCACGAGCTCGGTGCCCTTGTCGGTGAGGACGTACTCATATCGGGGGCGGCGGTCGTAGGGTCGGCGCTCGAGCACGCCGTGCTCGACGAGATGGTGCAGCCGCTCGGTGAGGACTTTGCGCGAGATGCCGAGGTCAGATTGGATCTGCTCAAACCGGGTGACGCCGGCGAAGACGTCACGGACGATCAGCGGGGACCACGGCTCGCCGACGACGTCCAGCGTGCGCGCGATCGAACACGCCATCCCGCCGAAGTCGGTGCGTTGCATGCGACAAGCCTAGCGCGCGCGGTTCCCTGAAGGAACCTCAGATGCTAGGGTACGAGTCTCCTAAGGGAACTAACGGGAGGAGGAGGATGACCAAGGTGTTCACCGCCCATGCGGTCTCAGTCGATGGCTACATCAGCGGCAGCGACCCGCACGATGACGATGGCGGGTTCGGTCGCGGTCTGGGCGACGCGCCGATGCTGTTCGATTGGTACGTCAACGGCGAGACGCCAAGTGAGGTGTTCGACGGCTTTCAGCTGAGCGAGGACAGCGCCCGCGTGTTCGACGCCATCGCCGCCCGGGTGGGTGCGGCGGTGGCGGGACGGGAGACGTATGAGCACTCATCGCACTGGCAGGGCGGCAGCCCCCACCCGACGGCGCCCCTGTTCATCCTCAGCCACCGACCGGCACCTGAGATCAGCGACGAGCAGACGCTGATCACCACCGGGATAGAGGATGCGATCGCGGCGGCGCGGCACGCCGCCGGAGAGAAGGACGTCGCTCTCATGGGCGGCGGCGTCGTGAGCGCGGCACTGGCGGCCGACCTTGTCGACGAGATCGTTCTGCACCAAGTGCCGATCCTGCTCGGCGACGGACGGCCGTTCTTTCACACCATGCCCACGCACGTCCGCCTCGACCTCATCCAGGCCGTCCCCGCACCGGGCGTCACCCACCTTCACTACGAGGTGCTCCGATGACCCGGCCATCCTCACGCCGCACATCATCGACGCCCATCCCCTCGCCCGCTGTTCGATCACAGTCCTTGAGAGGAGCTCACATGCTTCACCGCGACGTGCGCCGGGTTCTCTCCGGCACCTCGATTGGCCACCTCGCCACCGTCCTTGCCGACGGCGCGCCGCACTCGGTGCCGCTCTGGCTCGACAGCCGCGACGAGAACATCGTCTTCCTCACCTCTCCGGAGTCCTGCAAAGCCCGCAACCTCCGCCGTGACCCGCGGCAGCCCTCTCGATCGCGCCCGCTGACGACCCATTCACCCCCGTTGTCATCCGCGGCCGCGTCATCGAATGGATCGAGGGCGACGCCGCCTGGGAGATCGTCGACAGAATCTCCGTCAAGTACGTCGGCACGCCCTATCCCCGAGACGAGCCGCGCGTAGTCGGCGTCATCGCACCCGACCGCCAGGCCGTCGGCATCGGCTGATGCTCTTGCGCGCTGGCCGCCTGGGCGAACTACCTACGGACGCGTGGGGCGTCTGATCGGCGGGAGGTGCGGCGCGCTTGTTGAAACGCTACGGCATCAACGCGTCCTGGACCGATGCGGTGGTGCGGACGACATCGCCCGTGGCGAGGAGGTCCAGCAGCGCGCCGCGCAGGACGGCAAGCGCGACCGTCCGCTGTGTGCGCCCAGCGGCGGTGTGACGCTCGCATGACGGTTGGGCGGCGGCCAGCAGCGTCAACCAATCCTCGACCGTTTCACGCGCGAAGCCGGCCCAAGGACCGTCGGGCTCGACCAGCGAGCGAGAGTAGGCCTCAAGCCACAGGACAAGCAGCCGACGATGCGCGGGCGCGGCCAACCACCCCCACAGCCTGTGTGCGGTGTCACGCAGGCCATCCGTGGACTGCAGCTGGCCAAGCGCTGCGAGCTCGTCGGTGCGCGCCCTGGCCAGCAACGCCCGCACGAGCTCATCCTTCGATCCGAACAGAAACAACAGGACTCGTGGACTTGACCCGATCGAAGCCGCGAGCGGACGCAGCGACACCTGACCGAGCCCGTGCTCGAGCACATACTCATACGCGCGGCCAAGTAGCTCATCGCGACGAGGTGAGATCGCAGCGTTCGACACCTCGTGTTATCGTACTGAAACGCTCGTGTCAGTGGCCTGTCCGTCCATCCGCCCGCTCGGCCGGCCCGGCGACCTCGGCTGGGTCGTGATGGCCCACGGCGAGCAGTACGCAACCGAGTTCGGGTGGAACGCGGACTTTGAAGCGCTGGTCGCGCGGATCGTCGCCGACTACGCCGAGGGCCACGACCCGCAGCGCGAAGCGGCGTGGATCGCCGACCGCGGAGATGAACGCGTCGGCTGCATCTTCTGCGTCGCCGACGAGGAACCGAGCGTGGCAAAGTTGCGCATCCTGCTCGTCACCAATGCCGGGCGAGGGCACCGGCTCGGCACCCAGCTCCTGGACACAAGCCTGGCCTTCGCCCAAGACTCCGGCTATGACCGCGTGCGCCTATGGACCAACCACCCGCTGACCGCGGCACGCCGCATCTACCTCTCGCGCGGATTCGTCCTCACGGCGCAGAAGCCACACCACTCGTTCGGCCACGACCTTCTCGGCCAGATCTATGAGCGCAACCTTCGCCCGTGACCGGACTCCTCCCGCCCGAAGCGCCGCGGCGTGCTCAGGTCTCGCCGACGCATCTCCGTTCCGCTCCGGAGGGATCGACATGCCGCGAGTCCGCCGACCGCGGCCAAGAAGGATCCTCGTCCACAACGGTCCGCGACGTGAACGACACACGATGAGTGCCCACCCTCGACCCGAAAGAGCGTCCACTATGGCTTCTGAGCCTTACGACATCCACCTCGACGACAAGTTCGGCCAGCTGACCCGCATCGACCTCGCCGCCGAGGCCGCCGCGCATGAGCCCTGGTTCAACCAAACCCTCACGAAGGTCAACGACACCGTCATCCGTCTAGGGGTTCTCGAAGGCGAGTTCCACTGGCACAAGCACGACGACACCGACGAATTCTTCATGGTCATTGATGGCCAGCTGCTCATCGACCTCAAAGACCGCGACACCGTCACCCTCGATCAGCATCAGGGCTATACCGTGCCCCGGGGCATGGTCCACCGCACCCGCGCGCCGCAACACACGTCGATCCTCATGGTCGAAGCCGCGAACGTCGTTCCCACCGGGGACTGAG
>CAXTTD010000046.1:0-7869 GCA_964246945.1 uncultured Solirubrobacteraceae bacterium
TGCACGGGTTCAGCCCCACCCTGCTGCTCGTCCTCAACCTGACGGGAACCTTCGTGTTCGGCCTGAGCGGCGGGGTGGCAGGGGTTCGCGCCAGACTGGATCTATTCGGCGCGGTCGTCCTGGGAGTCGTCGTCGGGATCACCGGCGGCACTATCCGCGACCTGCTGATCGGCATCCCCCCGACCACGTTTCGCGACTGGCGCTACCTGGCGGTGGCGGGCGGCGCCGGCCTGTTGGCGAGCCTCGCGAGTGATCCCATCGATCGCCTCAACGTCCGATCGACGCGCTGGACGCCGCGGGGCTGGCGTTGTTCTGCGTGACTGGAGCGGCGACGGCGTTGGCGCACCGCATCGGCACGCCCGAGGCCATCATCCTCGGCGCGATCACCGGCATCGGCGGCGGGATGCTGCGCGACATCCTCGTGCGCGAGATCCCCACCGTCCTGCGTGGTGGGCTCTACGCGATCCCGGCGCTCGTGGGCGCCGGAATCGTCGTCATCGCGTACCGCGCCGGGGATCATTCGATCACCTTCCCGATCGTCGGCGCCGTGGTGTGCTTCGCGATGCGCATGGCCAGCCTGCGCTACGGCCTCGGCCTCCCGAATGCAGCCGACGCGACCGTCCCCGCGATCCCCCGGCGACTGAGACGCGACCAGGGCGAGGACCACCCGGAGTGACCGCCGCCAGTCGTCGACCGACGTCTGCAGAGCGGCGGCGAGAAGCCCGTGTCGTCGACAATGGCCTGATGGAGCACACCTGATGTCCGGCCCCACGCGGTTCGATCAGCCGTCGGCGTGGTCCACGATGCTCCGGGCGTGCGTCGACGATCCCGGGGTCGCCGGGGTGATCCTGCATGGCTCGCGTAGCTTCGAGGGATGCGCGCGACCGGATTCCGACTACGACGTGGTCGTTGTCGCTGACGCGCCGAGGTCATTGCCTCGGGCGTGGGAGGCCTCTGCCGAGATGGACGTGTGGGAGGTTCCCCTGGACAGATGGCCACGGCACGCAATGCCCGGCGAGCCAGACGCTTGGAACCGTTATGCACTCGTCCACTCCAAACTGCTGTACGAACGGCCCGGCAGTGGGGTCCAAGCGCAACTTGATCGCAAGCGGCGCCTGTCGGCCGATGAGGCCCGCGAGCTTTCTCGCGGCGCGTTGGACGAGTACATCAACGGCTGCTACCGATCCCTGAAGAACCATCGCGACGAGCGAACGCTCGAGGCGATGATCGACGCCGCTGAGAGCGTCTCACCGCTGCTCGTCGCGGTGTTCGCGCTGCACCACCGCGTGCGGCCGTACAACCGCTACCTGAGGTGGGAGCTTGCCCACCGGCCGCTGGCCGACGGCGCGCTCACCGCAGACACGTTGGTCTCCAGCATCCAATCGTCTGATTGCGAGCGGCGATCCTCGTGTTCAGCGAGAAATCTTCGCCCTTATCGAGCGGGTGGCGCGCGACAACGGTCATGGCGACGTCATCGACTCCTGGCGCGAGAAGCGCGACCTGCTGGCACCTGGTCGCTGACCCGCCGAAGCGTCCACTCGTCACCGTGCACGTCGGTCTCACCCTCGTCCTGCGGCTCTGCGAAGCTGGCATCGAACTCACTGAGCGATGCATCATCGATCGGGAATGCCGCGTTGGCGTCGAAGCGTCTCGCGCGCTCGGCAGGCGCTGACGAAGCCGGTTGTGGCTGACCTTCATGTAGATCAGCTCCCAGGTCCCGCCGGCGTTCGTGATGAGCTGCTTATAGCGATCCCGGCGCGCCCGATCCCAGAAGCTGAAATCGACGACCTCGTCGTGTCCCGCCCACACTCGAGCGAGAGTGCACTCGGTGACGGCAATGATTCCGGGCAACGGCTACGACCTCGAGACACGATCGGCATCGAAGAGGGCGGCAGCTCGCCCTCAGTGATCAGCAGAGCGAACGACGGCTGTCGAACCGCGCGTCCGCCCGAGTCGCTACGGCGTGTCAGGCCATTCAGCGGTACCGGGGACGCCGTCGCCGTCTGCGGGCTTCGGACCGCCAATGGCGATCAGGTCCAGGCCGTCGGGACCGGCCTCGAAGGCGCGAACGACCTCAGGTGCCACGCGCACGACGTCCCACTGCCGAAGATCCCTGACCTCGTCATCAAGCAGCACCCGTCCAGACCCCGCGACCACGACGTAGGCCTCTTCCTGCTCGCGGTGACTGTGCGCCATCGGACTGCGCAGGTTCGCCGCGTAGCGAAACAGACTGACCCCGAGGTCCCGAGAGCCCAGATGCTTGCGGCCAAACCGTCCCTCGACCCCGGGGGCGCGATCGCCCACGGAATCCTCGACCTCCAACAGGTTCACGGTGGAAAAACCAGACATGGATGACCTCCTTGGGCAGCGCAGTGCGGCGACTCTATAGACACCCGCCGACCAGATTCGCTCGGATCAGCCGGCGGCGAGCGCCTCACGGACGCGTTTGACCGTCGCGCCCGCCCGGACGTGCGGGCCGGGGGCGAGCTGGGCGACGCGCAGCTCCTCGATCAGCCACCTCACCTCACCGCGTCCGGCGGCCTGAGCCTCCAGCTCGTGGATCGCCGCCATCCGCTCGCGGTCGGCGGCGGTATGGCTCCTCAGCCGTTCGAGGCGCTGCGCGGCGGCGCGCAGGTAGCGCTCGACATCGCCCAGCCGAGCCAGGCCGCTCGCCGCGAGCATCCCGGGGTACACGAGCCGACCGAGCTGACGGGCGACATCCTCCCGCGCGGGACCGAAGGCCGCGCTCGCCGGAAGCGTGTCGAGCTGCTCACGGACCGCGCGCGCCGCCTCCAGGATCTGACCGAACGTCCGCAGCGCCTCAAGCGTCGTGGGCCGCAGCTCACCGCGGACGTGCTCGCGCAGCGCCGAGAACGCCCCAGCGTCCCACGCCGGCCCGCCACCGCTCGCGATGAGCGCGTCGAACGCGGCGTTCGTCGCATCGTCGATCACCGCCGCCACGGTCCCGTGGGGCGCGGCGGTAAGCGCAAGGGTCAGCTGCGCCCCGAGCTGACCGGTCACCCAGCGCTCCGGCGAGGCCACGGTGAGCGCCAGCAGCCGACGGGTCCCGCGGGCCATTGTCACCGCCTGCTCGTCCGCCGTCTCACAGACCCGGATCCCGACCGCGTCGCCCTCGTCGACGAGCGCCGGGAAGCCGCGCAGACCACTCCCCCCCGTCAGATCGACCGTGCGCGGCAGCGGATCGACGTCGAAGCCGCGCATCCCGTGGCGCGCGAGGCCCGGCATCGCGTCTGACAGGCGCGCCCTCAGCGCCGGGCGCAGCTCATCGCGCAGCCCTTCGAGGGACCGGCCCGACGCGAGCGCCGTCCCGTCCTCGTCCGCAATGCAGAAGGTCATCCGCAGGTGCGCGGGCAGATCGTCGAGCGACCAGTCGCCAGCGCTGATGCGCACGCCGCGCAGCCGTTCGATCGCGGTGGCGAGCACCTCGAGCAGCGGGCCGGAGCGCGGCGTGACGTCGGCGAGCAGCGCGGTCGCGGTGTCGGGGATCGGCACCAGAGGCGTGCGCAGCCGCTTCGGCAACGTGCGCAGCAGCGCGACGACGAGCTCGTGGCGCAGCGCGGGCACGAGCCACTCGAACCCCACGTTCCGCACCGCCCCGAGCGACGAGATCGGTATGTGGACGGTGACGCCATCGGCCGCCGAGCCGGGGTCGAAGCGGTAGGAGAGCGCGAGCTCCAGCGAACCCTGGATCCACCGCGCCGGCCGATCACGATCCTCGGGCGCGACGTCACCCGCGACCAACATGTCCATCGGGTAGTCGAGCATCGTCGGCTGGGTCTGCCGGGCCGCCCTCCACCAGCGGTCGAAATGGCGCCCGCCGAGAACGTCCTGCGGCACCCGCGCGTCGAAGAAGGCCGCCCGGACCGCCTCGCCGGCGAGCAGGTCGCGCCGCCGCGCCCGCGCCTCGAGCGCCTCGACCTCCTCCACGCGGCGCTCGTTCTCGGCCATGAACGCGTGGCGCTGGTCCCAGTCGCCCTCGACGAGCGCGCGGCGGATGAACAGCTCGCGCGCGGCCGCCGGATCGATCCGCCCGTCGCGCCGGGTGCGCCCCCCTACGAGCGCCCGGCCGAACAACGGCACGCGCTCGGGCGCGACGACGGCGGCGCGGCGGCGATCCCAGCGGGGCTCGCCGTGGGAGCGCGTGACCAGGTGCTCGGCGAGCCGCTCGACCTGCGTGATGTCGACCGCCGCCGCCGTCCGGCCCCACAGCCGCGTCGTTTCCACGAGCTCGGCGACCATCACCCACCCCGGCCCGCGGCGCGCGAGCACCGAGCCGGGGAAGATCGCGAACCTCGCCCCGCGGGCGCCGGTGTACTCGCGGGTTCCGCCGTCCTTCATCCCCAGGTGTGAGAGCAGCCCTGAGAGGACGGCGGCGTGGATCTCGCCGGCCTCGGCCGGCGCCTCGTTGAACGTCACCCCGACCTCGCGCGCCGCGTCCTGCAGCTGGGCGACGAGGTCCTGCCACTCGCGGATGCGCAGGTAGTGCAGGAACTCGGCCTTGCAGCGCTTGCGAACCTGCGAGCGCGAGAGCTCGTCCTCCAGGGAGCGCAGGTAGCGCCACAGGTTCACGTAGGTGAGAAAGTCCGATGCGGGATCCCGGAAGCGGGCGTGGAGCTGGTCGGCCTGGGCGCGGAGCTGCTCGGGACGCTCGCGGGGGTCCTGGATCGACAGCGCGGCGGCGATCACGCTCACCTCGCGAGCACAGCCCACGCGGCCGGCCTCCAGCACCATGCGACCCAGGCGGGGGTCGATCGGAAGCCGCGCGAGATCGCGCCCGAGCGGCGTGAGCGGTTCGGCGGCCGACGGATCAAGCGCCCGCAGCTCATGCAGCAGCGCGACGCCGTCACGGATCTGACGGCGGTCGGGTGGCTCGAGGAACGGGAACGCCTCGATCTCCCCGAGGCCGAGCGCGGCCATCTGGAGGATCACGCTCGCGAGGTTCGTGCGCAGGATCTCCGGGTCGGTGAACTCCGGCCGGGCGTCGAAGTCGTCCTCCGCGTAGAGCCGGACGCAGACCCCGTCGGCGAGGCGCCCGCAGCGGCCCTTGCGCTGGTCGGCGGACGCGCGCGAGATCGGCTCGACGGGCAGCCGCTGGACCTTCAGCCGCGCGCTGTAGCGGGAGATCCGGGCGAGGCCGGTGTCGACGACGCAGCGGATGCCGGGGACGGTGAGCGACGTCTCGGCGACGTTCGTGGCGAGTACGACGCGGCGCGTACCGCCCCGGCCACGGCGGAAGATCTTCTGCTGGTCGGCGGCCGCCAGCCGCGAGTACAGCGGCAGGACCTCGACCTCGGGCCCGAGGCGTCCGCTCAAGACCTCCGCCGCGTCGCGGATCTCCCGCTCCCCGGAGAAGAACGCGAGCACGTCACCGTCGTGCTCGGCGAGGAGCGCCTGGACGGTGTCGGCCAGCGCGTCCAGCAGCTCCTCGTCCTCGCGCGGCGGCCGGTAGCGGACCTCGACCGGGTAAGTCCGGCCCGAGACCTCGACGATCGGGGCGCCGCCGAAGTGCTCGCTGAAGCGCTCGGGGTCGATCGTCGCGCTCGTGATGATCAGCTTGAGATCGGGGCGCCGCGGCAGGATGCGATGCAGGCAGCCGAGCAGGAAGTCGATGTTGAGCGAGCGCTCGTGCGCCTCGTCGACGATCACCGTGTCGTAGCGGCGCAGCAGCGGGTCCCGGCGGATCTCGGCGAGCAGCAGGCCGTCGGTGACCAGACGGATCAGGGTGTCCCGGGAGCCGCGATCATCGAAGCGGACCGCGTAGCCGACGGCGCCGCCGAGCGGCACGTCGAGCTCGTCGGCGATCCGCTGCGCCACGGTGCGCGCCGCGAGCCGTCGCGGCTGGGTGTGGGCGATGGCCCCGCGCACGCCCCGCCCGAGCTCCAGGCAGAGCTTGGGCAGCTGCGTGGTCTTGCCCGAGCCGGTCTCCCCGGCCACCACGACGACCGGGTGATCCCGGATCGCGGCAAGCAGATCGTCGCGGCGCGCGGACACCGGCAGCTGCGGCGGGTAGGCGACCTCCGGGACCGACGCGCGCCGCCGCTGCACCCGGGCCTGCGCCTGCGCAAGCTGGTGCTCGAAGCGCGCCCGGCTCTCCTCACTACCCCGACGGAGCCGGTGGGCCTGGCGGCGAAGGCGCTGCTCGTCGCGCAGGGTCAGCTCGAGGAACGTCGCCTCGTCGACGAGTGGCATCTACGCGGCGGCGGCAAGCGGAGTGCGGGCGGCGGCCATCCCCAGCGACGATAGGCGGCTCCTCACCGGTGGCCGACGCGCTGGCTCTGCACCGCGGAGCTCCGCGCGCACCGAGCGCCGATGCGGCACCCATCGACCGCGCTGATCACCTACGTCGCATGCTCCCAGCCGTCGCGCAGGGCGCGCAGCGCGAGCGGTGACCACTCTCCGTCGGCCCTCACCCGGGCGATCGTGGCGAACAGCTGCGCGACGCCGCGCGCCGGCCACAGGTCGGGCGGCGCGAGGGCGGTTGACCGCGCCAGCGCGAGCGCCCGCTCGCGTCGCGGGGCCATCCGGAGTCCGGCATCGCGGACCGCCCCGGCGTCCAGCCGCACCCGCCCGGGGCCGAGCAGCTCACCGAGCGCCTCGCGCAGCAGCGTGAGCGCTTCCGGCGCGAGCTCGCCGGCCAGCCAGCCGAGCCCGGTGACCGCGTCGGCCAATCGGTCGCCGTCGTCGTCACGCAGCGCCTCGAGGGCGCTGAGCGCGCCGGCGAGCCGGCCGCGATCGACCGCGCAGCAGGAGCCGTGGTCGAGCACCGCCACCCGTCCGTCCCCCAGCACCAGCACATCCTCGGCGGTCACTCCGCTGTTCATCACCCCGGCCCGACAGCCCCCGAGCACGAACTCGACGAGCGCGGCCGCCGGGGCGTCGGGTGCGTTCACCGCATCCAGCGCCACCCCGTCGATCCACTCGCGAACGAGCACCTCCTCGGCGGCGAGACGGGTCAGCGGCGCGGGCACCACCAGACGGGGGTGGCCGCGCAGCAGCCGGTGGATCCACCGGGCATTGGCGGCCTCGTGCTCGAGGTCGAACTCGTCGCGGACGCGCTCGGCGACCTCACGCAGCATCGCGCGCGCGTCGAGCGCGGGAAACGCGGCGCTCAGCGGGACGACGAGTGAGTCGAGCAGTGCGAGGTCCTGCCCGACCGACCGCGCCAGGCCGGGGCGCTGGACCTTGACGGCGACCGGCGCGCCGTCCCGCACGCCCCGGTGCACCTGGGAGGTGGGGGTCACGGCGACCGGCTCCGGCGAGAGATCGTCGAGCTCCTCGGTCGGGCGCACGCCCCACGCCGCGCGCAGGCTCTGCTCGACCCGCCGGCGCGTCAGCGGCTCGGTCGCCGCCTCCCGTGCGGCTCGCAACTCGCCGAGCAGCTCCTCCCGCCACGGCCGCGGAACCCACCCGGGATCCACGCCGATCGCCAGCTGGGCGAGCAGCACCCGGCCCGACGGCGCGGTTCGGGCGAGGCGCAGCGCGACCTGGGCGAGCGCGTCGAGCCGGCGCAGCCCCTCGCGCGAGCCGGCGTTCGACCCCGTTCCGCGCGCGGGCACCCGCTGCTAACCAGGCCCCGCGGCGCGGGTGACCCCGACCCTGACCCGGATCACGGTGACGCGCGACCGTGGGCGGTCACCGGGAGCGAGCACTCGAGCAGCCGTTCGGCGGTCGCCAGCACCGTCTCGATCAGGCGGGCGACCGACACCTCGGGATCGCCCAGCGCGGTCTGCACGGTGAGCCCGTCGATCAGGGATGCCATCGCGAGCGCGGTCCGGGGGGGGGGGGGCGCCCCGCCCCAACCCGCGGCGCCGCCCGCGGCGGCCCGCGCGGGGCGGACCCCCCCCCCCC
>CAXTTD010000046.1:7879-12712 GCA_964246945.1 uncultured Solirubrobacteraceae bacterium
GGCCATCGCGAGCGCGGGCCGCGCGGGGTCGACCTCCGCGAACTCACCGGCGGCGACGCCGTCGGCGACGATCGTCTCGATCACAGCGCGCCAGCGCGCGTCGAAGCGCTCGCGCGCGCTGCGCAGCGTGGCGTCGCGCAGGGCGCAGGTCCAGAGCTCCATCCACAGCGTGAAGTCCTCGGCGGTCTCCCCCGCGGTCTCGATCAGCACCACCATGCGGCGCCCCGGCGTCGGCTCGCCCCGCAGCCGCTCGCTCAGCTCGTCGTAGAACTGGTCGTCATTGGCGACGAGTGCCTCGGCGAGCAGGCTCTCCCGCGAGTCGAACCAGTAGAGGACGGCGGGCGGACTCACCCCGCTGCGTTTCGCGACGTCGGCGATTCGCGTGCCCGCGACGCCGCGCTCGGCGATCACCTCGGCGGCCGCGGCGAGAATCTGCGGGCGGCGGATATGGTCGATGCTCGGGCGCGGGCTCACGGGGTCCAACTCGTCTCCGGGCGTTATCTGAACCGCCGTTCCGAATGACCGTACCACCGGCTGTGCTATCCGCCGCCTCCCGGCACGCCGGTCATCGACTCCTGCAGCGCGGCGGCGTCGATCCCGAGCTCGACCGCGAGGTAGTCGGCCACTCGGGCGCGCGCGGTGTCGAGCTCCATCGCCGGATCCTCGAGGAGCACGCGCAGACCGAACCCGTCGAGCATCGCCATCACCGCATCGGTGAACGCCTCCAGGTCGGCCGGCGCGGTGAACTCGCCGCTCTGCACGCCGCGCGTGATCACCTCCGCCAGCCACTCGTGATACCGGGCGTACAGGCGCGCGGCGAGCGGACGCAGGTTCGGCTCGCGGGCCGCCCGCAGCCACAGCTCGACCCACAGCACCCAGTCACGTCGCAGGCGCCCCGGCAGCGGCAGGCACTCGTCGATCGCCTGGGCGAGCCCCGCCGTCGCGCTCGGCGCGCTGCCACCGTCCTCGGCGAAGCGCTCGTCGGCGGCGAGCTCGAAGGAGTGCAGCAGCGCCTGCTCGAGCAGCTCCTCCCGAGTGGAGAAATAATGGTGCACGAGCGCTGTGGAGGCGCGGGCGCGCATCGCCACGCGGGCGATCCGCACGTCGTCGATCCCCTCGGCGGCGATGAGGTCGCACGCCGCCTCGAGGATGCGCTCCCGCGCGTTCTCTCGCTCGGGCATCGACCGCAGAGCCTACGGGACGACGCGCACCCCGCCGCCTGCCGAGCCGGAGACCGCCGCCCCCTCTCCGAGGTCGTCGAGCAGCGCCACCGCCGCGTTGCGGCCGTTGAGCGCGATCACGCTCCCCGCCGGATGGGTGGCGGCACCGCACAGGTACAGGCCCTCGATCGGCGTGCGGGCGGAGAGTCGGTGCTCCCACATCTGGTCCGGAGCGACCTCGCCCTGGAAGATGTTGCCGCCCGTGAGCCCGATCCGGCTCTCGATGTCCGGCGGCCCGAGGACCTCGGAGTCTTCCAGGCAGTCCTCGAGGTCCGGGGCGAACCGCGAGATGAGCTCGATGAACTGCCGGCGGACGTCCTCGCGGCGGCGCTCCCACCCACCGTCGGAGATCTCGTAGGGCGCGTACTGCCCGAAGACGCTCATCAGGTGCCGCCCGGGAGGTGCCGGACTCGGGTCGTAGCCGGTCTGGATGTAGACCTCGCCGAAGCCCACCGCGGGCTCGCCGGCCGCGCAGCGCTCGAAGGCGGTCTGGGCGCCCTCCATGCCGGTGCTCACGTCGATCGTCGCCTGCGCCGGCCACGCCGCGCCGGGCGCGGCGGTCCAGTTCGGCAGCCGGCTCAGGGCCGCGTTGAACTTCACCACGGGACTGCGCACCTTCCACGCCTCCAGGCGCTCGCGATAGTCGGCGGGCACCTCCGCGTCGCCGAGCATCCGCAGCGCCGCCTTGGGGTCGGCGTTGCAGAGCACGTGCGCGGCGCGGATGAGCGTTCCGTCCTCGGTCTCGACGCCCTCGCCGGGATGGATGCGGGCGACGGGCACCCCGCAGGCGATCGTCGCGCCCGCCTCCAGGGCGGCGTCGGCGATGGCGAAGCTGACCATCCCCATGCCGCCTTCCACGTAGCCCCACACCGGCCCCTGGCCCTCGAGGTCACCCTGGTAGTGCATGAGCTTGATCGAGGCGGTGCCCGGCTCCTGCGGCCCGCCCCAGGTGCCGATCACGCCCTGCCCGAACAGCGCGTCCTTGAGCCGCGTGTCCTTGAGGTGGTCGTCGAGCACGTCGGCGATCGAGGCCTCGAAGACGAGGTCGATCATCTCCTGGGAGCCGCCGAGCAGCTCCTCGATCTCGGCGCGGCTCGGCGCGTCACCCACCCACGTGTCGCGCGACCCGGTGCGCAGCTTGCGGCGCACCTCGTCGAACAGGTGCTCGTAGGCCCAGTAGCCGCGGATGTCGGCCGGCGAGACGCCCAGGTCCTCGAGGTTGGCCTGCGTGCGGTCGTCGTCGAGCCACTGGCCGAAGGAGCTGCCGTCCTCGAAAGGCACCCACAGGTTGGGATCGGCGACGAAGAAGCGCAGGCCGCGGCGGCGCAGGTCGAGCTCGCGGATGACGAGCTCGTCGAGCAGGCCGACGACGTAGGCGCACGGGCTCACCACGTAACGTGAGTCCGGGAACGGACGCTCGAGCGTGCAGGCGCCGCCGATCCGCTCGCGGCGTTCGAGCACCAGCACGCGCTTGCCGGCGCGCGCGAGGTAGGCGGCGGCGGTGAGGCCGTTGTGACCGGCGCCGACGATGATCACGTCCCACCGGCGGGTGGCCAGCTCGGATAGCGGGGCCGGTAGTCCGAGCTCTCCGAGGCGCTCCGCGACGGGGTTCATGCGATCACCGTCTCACGCAGGCCGTCGGCGTAGCAGGCGGCGATCATCGAGTCGAAGGCGTGGACGTCGACCTCCTGACCGGAGTAGCGCCCGGCGGTGTAGCCCGGTGAGCTCACGCCCCGCTGCGTGAGCTCGCAGACACGCCAGTCCTGGCGATTGGTCTGGTCCCAGAAGCGAACCGCGTCGCCGGGATCGAAGTCCGGCCGCGCGATCGTCGAGGGCTCGAAGAAGAACTCGCAGACGATCTCCGTGCGACCCGGCTCGCGTGGCCACAGCGTATGGAGCATCGCGTAGTCGGGGTGCAGCGAGATGAGCGCGTTGGGGAACAGCGCGAAGTACAGGATGTTGCGCAGGTCGCTCGGCGCAAGCGTGGCGATCGGCGGCCGGTCGAGGTGACCGCCGTCCTTGCCCATCGTCTCGGCTCCCGGGTTGAGGGTCATGCTCCCTCCGCACCACGCCCCGGCGCCCGTGAGCTCCTCGCCGCTCATGTAGTCGCTGAGCGCGTTGAGCTCGGGGTGAACCCCCGGACAGTGCAGGCACTCGTTGTAGTTCTCGGCGATCCCCTTCCAGTTGGCGGCGACGTCGTAATCGACGAGGGCCGCGCGGGCGAGCGCGCCAACGCTGTAGTGCCGCAGGTGCGCGCCCAGGTCGCCGACGTGGTCGGGCAGCGAGGGAGCCTGACCGCTCAGGTCGACCATGATCAGTCCCTCGATCACCTCGGTACGGATCTCGCGCAGGCCGTAGCACGCCGTGTCGAAGTCCTCCACCTCCTCCATGTGCGGGGCGGCCCGCAGCTCGCCGGTGAGGTCGTAGGACCAGGCGTGGTAGGGGCAGCGCAGCCGCCGCCGGACGCGGCCCTCAGGTTCCTCGAGCAGCCGGGCCCCGCGGTGGCGGCAGACGTTGTGAAACGCGCGGAGCGCTCCGTCCTCGCCGCGGATGACGATGAACGACGCGTCGCGCAGGCGCCGCGTGAGGTAGTCCCCCGACTCGGGGACCGCACCGGCGTGGCCGGCGCAGATCCAGCCGGCGGAGAAGATGTGGGCGAGCTCCCAGTCGAGCACCTCGCGACGCAGGAACGCGGCCGGCGGGAGCATCGTGGCGCGCTCCAGCGGCTCGAGCGTCGCCGCGAGGTCGGCGTGCGTGAGCGCGTCCTCCAGGGTGCCTGCGGTTCCATCGCGCACGGGTGAGCCCCTCTCGTCGGAGCCGCGTGCGGATCGTGCCGGACCCGTCGCGGCGGTTGATTGACCTTGTAGTCAACTGCATGATACCGTGGCAGCGCGATGGATGCACCCCCAACAGACCGGCCGCCGGCGGAGCTCGACGACGCCACTCGGGAGCTCCAGGAACGGGCGCGGCGCTTCACCGACGAGGTGCTGATCCCGCTGGAGCTCGACGCCGAGGCGCGCGACGGGCGACTGCCCGCGGAGGCGGTCGCGCGCGTTACGCGCGAGGCGCTCGCCGCCGGTCTCGGCGGCGGCCTGCACGACCCGGCCCACGGCGGGCAGGGCTGGACGCGGCTGCAGTGGGCGCTCGTCGCCGAGCAGTTCGGCCGCAGCACCAATGCCATCCACTGGCACGTCCCGAACGCCTACAACGTCTGGGCCCACGGCTCGCCGGATCAGATCGACCGCTACCTGCGCCCCGCGCTGCGGGGAGAGCTGCGCGACGCCTACGCGGTGACCGAGCGCGATGCCGGCTCGGACCCGTCGCGGATCGCCGCGGTGGCCGAGCCCGACGGCGCCGGCGGCTGGGTGCTGGGCGGCGAGAAGTGGTTCGTCACCTCCGGGGACGTTGCGTCGGTGCTGATCGTGATGGCCAACGTCGCCGACGGCGAGCGGCGCCTGCCCACGCTGTTCGTCGTCGAGACGAACGCGCCCGGCGTGACCCTTGTCGAGAACCCGCGCTTCACCCACAGCTACCCCGACGGGCATCCCACGATCCGGTTCGACGACGTCCGGCTCGGCGCCGACGCGGTGATCGGCGGCGGCGGCGCCGGCGA
>CAXTTD010000047.1:0-12596 GCA_964246945.1 uncultured Solirubrobacteraceae bacterium
GGTCCACATCAGGCACCTGCGAGAGAAGATCGAGTCCGATCCGAAGGACCCCGCGTACCTGTTCACCGTGCGCGGCGTCGGCTACCGCTTCCGGGACACCGAGCCCTGAGTAGCGGCGTGCGGAGGCGGAGGCGGGGACGGTGGACGATCCGGCTCGGGCTCTCGGGCAAGCTGTCGCTCGGCTTCTTCGCGATCACGCTGCTCGCCATCGCCGCGCTCTACCTGTTCATCGCGCCGGGCCTGCAGTCACGGCTGATCGACTCAAAGCTCTCGGAGCTGCGCTCGACCGCGGCGACGCGTTCCCACGCGCTCGGCGCAACCGTCGGCACCTCGATGCCGCTCCCCGCGGTCCGGCGGATCGTGATGTCGATCTCGAACTCGACGAGCGACCGGGTGACGCTGCTCCTCGTCAGCGAGGTCGACGGCGAGGTCCAGCTGTCCACCGAGATGGACTCGGCGTCGGGCGGCGGCTCCCGGATGCCGGTCTCGCAGCCGATCGCGCTGCGGGCGATCCGCACGGGGACGATCGCCACCGGCACCGAGGGCGCCGGGTCCTCGATGCTCGTGGAGGCCGCGGACCCGGTGGTCGCCGGCGGACGGACGGTCGCCGTGGTGGTGTTCACCGCGCCGGTCGCCGACGTGCTCTCGACCGTCACCACGGTGCGCCGGGAGATCCTCATCGCCGGCGCGGTCGCACTGCTGCTCGCGCTCGTCGCCGGGGCGCTCGTCGCGCGGGCGCTCACCCGGCGGGTGCGGCGCCTGGAGGAGGCGGCGCGCGAGATGGCGGCGGGACGCTTCGGGGCTCCGATCCCCGTCGACTCCCACGACGAGCTCGGTCAGCTCGCCGTCGCCTTCAACGAGATGCAGGGACAGCTCCTCGCGCTCGAGGCGGCCCGCAAGCGCTTCATCGCGACCGCCTCGCACGAGCTGCGCACGCCGATCTTCTCGCTCGGAGGCTTCGTCGAGCTGCTCGAGGACGAGGAGCTCGACGCCGAGACGCGCCGGCGCTTCCTGGAGCAGATCCGCGATCAGGTGGAGCGCCTGGGCAAGCTGTCGGTCGACCTGCTCGACCTCTCGCGCCTGGAGGCCGGCTCACTGGAGCTGCGCCCCGAGGAGGTCGACCTCGCGGAGCTCACCCGCTCAGTGTCCGACGAGTTCGCGGGGATGCTCGCCTCCCGCGACTCGCAGCTGGAGGTGCGGCTGCCCGGCGGCCGCGGCCGCGTGGAGACCTCCTGCGACCCGGTGCGGGTCGCCCAGATCGTCCGCATCCTCATCGACAACGCGCTCACCCACACCCCGTCGGGCACCCGGGTCACGGTCACCGCGGCCCGCGTCGACGGCCGCATCCGGCTCTCGGTGCGCGACGACGGTGAGGGCATCGAGTCGTCGGTGTCAGAGCGGATCTTCGAGCCGTTCTTCACCTCCGACGACGCCCAGGGCTCGGGACTCGGTCTCGCCATCGCCTCCGAGCTGGCCGGGCGGATGGCCGGGCGGCTGTCGGTCGACTCCCGGCCCGGGGAGACGACGTTCACCTTCGAGCTGCCGGCGTAGCGGACCATGCGGCGGGAGGCGGCGACGGGCCGCGATCGGTCCGGTGCTGCTGCCGAGATCACACCCCCTCGCCCGGTAGGACTGGTGGTGGTAACGCCAATCCGGCCTTCGAGGAGAGGGAGCACACCGGCGAGGACGAGCTGTGGGCCAACGTCAGGCGGATCTACCCCTTTCAGGCGCGACTGCCCGCGGGGAGCGGTGGGCTCCGGGTCCGGCGTCCTGCGCGTGCATCTGGATCTTTGATCCCGAAAGAGCTGGCGGGCCGCGATTCAGCAAAGAGCGACTGAGCCCCCGATAAACACCAAATGGGTATGAAGGTGACAGGAGCTATAAGATTACGCCCGTACAACCAAGGCTTTCGCTTTTCGGACTTGAGGCCCAAGCGGCAATTCAGAAGGTCCTCGGCGGGGCGCGCGTCGAAGATGTCGAAAGTGAGACCCTCGACTGAAGAGGACTCATCTCGTCGGGATGAACACGTGCGAGTGACGTTGCGTGGCGGCGATCCCGTCCCCGAGGTCCTTCGTGTCCACGCCGCTCTGCCGGTGCCGCTCCGCCGCTCAGCAAGGAGCGCTGTGGCAATCGACCTTCTGCGATCCCGACCATCGATAAGTGCAGGTGAACTGAGCGATGCGGCCCAGGAGCATCCTGACGAGCTGAGCGGGTTCCTCCACGACGCCGAGGAAGCCGGGCTCGTGCAGCAAACGGCGAACCCCCGGCGGGGTGGCGTTCTTGCCTGGCGGCTGGCCGATGCTCATCGTGATCGGCTCGGCTCGATCCTGCCCTATTTCGCACGTCCGGCTGAGGAGTCGGTGCGATTGATCGCCCAGCTCGCGCAGTCACAGAGTGAGGTCCGCAACCAGGACGTCCAGGACCTTCTCGGGCTGACATCTGCGCGCGCGAGTCAACTTCTCAAGCGAGCCGAAGCCGACGGCGTCCTTCAGCTGGGTCCGGGCGCGAGACCGACTGGTCGCGGGACGTTCTACATCCCCACGCGCTAGGGGACGCTGTCGTCCCGGCGACCGGCCGGGGAATCGCCGGTCTGGCGTCTCCGCGAGAACCCGAGGCGGGCTGATCATCCCGACCATCGCACCCGTCGGATTTGTCCACACGGCCAATGCGCGGCGCACCTTCCGGTGGCAGCGTTCCGAACAATGACCCCCACCACGATCGCGGCTGTCTCGCTGCGCCCGCGCGCCGACCTGGCCGAGGTCGAGCGGGTCATCGCGTTCGCGCGCCGCCGGGGTGCGCAGCTCATCGTGCTGCCCGAGGCGGCGCTCGGTGGCTACATGCTCGAGGAGATCGTCGAGGGCACGATCGTGCGCGGCGCGCCGCCGGTGCTCCCCGACCCGGAGGCGACGTTCGCGCGGCTGCGGGTCGCCGCGGGGGACGCGGTGGTGTGCGTCGGCTACACCGAGCGGGCCGGCGAGCACGTGCACGCGTCGGTGGTGTGCGTGAGCGGCGACGGGGTGCTCGGGCACCAGCGCAAGGTCCACGTCCCGCCGGGGGAACGCGGCCTCATCTCGCCCGGCGACGGGTTCGCCGCCTTCGACACCCCGGTCGGCCGGCTCGGGATGCTCGTCTGCTACGACAAGATCTTCCCCGAGGCCGCGCGCGCGCTCGCCCTCGACGGCGCGCAGATCATCGCCTGCCCGGCGGCGTGGGCGGTGTGCCGGGAGCATCCGGCGCGCATGATGCGCAATGATCGTCAGGTGCGCCACTTCAACGCCTTCGATCTCGCCCGCGCGATCGAGAACCAGGTCGTCTGGGTGTCCGCCAACCAGGTCGGCCACGACGGCCGGCTGCGCTTCCCCGGGCAGTCGAAGGTCGTCGACCCCGACGGGCAGGTTCTCGCGGGCACCGGCGCGCGGCCCGGCTTCGCGGTGGCGAGCATCGACCCCGCGGCCGCGGTGGCGGCCGCCCGCGCCGAGATCTCCCACCTCGGCGATCGCGTCCTCGACGCCTACGCGCCGTCCGCCGAGCTGCTGCTCTGATGTGCGGGATCGCGGGCCGACTGGGTCCGGGGGATCCGGGCGAGGATCAGCGCGCCCTCGCGCGCATGCGCCATCGCGGACCCGATGACCAGGGCGAGGTCGACCTGCCGGGTGGCTGGCTCGGGCACACCCGACTGTCGATCGTCGACGTCGCCGGCGGCCACCAGCCGCTCGGTGGCCGTGACGAGCGCTGGCTCGTGGGCAACGGCGAGATCTACAACCACGAGTCGGTCCGCGAGGAGCTCGGCGGCGGGCGACCGTACCGCACGAGCTCGGACAACGAGGTCGCCCTGCGGCTGATCGAGGACCGGGGGCCGGAGGCGCTCGGCGCGCTGGAGGGCATGTACGCGCTGCTCTCCGCCCAAACCGACGGCGAAGGGTTCCTCGCCGCCCGCGACCCGGTCGGCATCAAGCCGCTCTACTGGACCCCGCCGGAGTCAAGCGCGGACGGGTCGGTGCGCTTCGCCTCCGAGCTCGCCGCCTTCGACCCGGCGTGGCGCGGGGCGGTCGAGGCGTTCCCGCCCGGCTGCGTGTGGACGGCGCATGCGGGGATCGAGCGCTTCGCGCTGGCGGTCCCCGACGTGCCCGCCGAGGATGACGGCGGCCTCGCCGAGCCCGACGAGGCGACACTCGAACGCGTACGCACGGTGCTCGCCGCCTCGGTGGAGCGTCAGATGATGGGCGACGTGCCCGTCGGGGTGTTCCTCTCCGGCGGCCTCGACTCGACGCTGGTCGCCGCCATCGCCGCCCGCTGGTATGCCGAGCGTGGCGAGCGGCTGCAGACCTTCGCGGTTGGCATCGAAGGCTCCTCGGACCTGCTCGCCGCACGCCGGGCCGCGGATTTCCTCGGCACCGTGCATCACGAGCGGCTCTACACCGCGCAGGAGGCGCGAGACGCGGTTCCGGCGGTCGTGCGGGCGATCGAGCACTTCGATCCCTCGTTGGTGCGCAGCGCGGTGCCGAACTTCCTGCTCGCGGAGATGACCGCCGAGCACGTGAAGGTCGTGCTCACCGGTGAGGGCGCCGATGAACTTTTCGCCGGCTACGCCTATCACCACGTCGACATCGATGAGGATGCGCTGCACGACGAGCTCGTCGCGAACGTCGAAGCGCTCCACGGGCTCAACCTCCAGCGGGCGGACCGCACGACGATGGCCCACTCGCTCGAGGCGCGCGTCCCGTTCCTGGACCGCAGCGTGATCGCACTGGCGATGTCGCTGCCGCCGGCATGGAAGCTCGCGCGAGAGGGCATCCCGGAGAAGCAACTGCTGCGTCGCGCGTTCACCGGCTGGTTGCCCGACGATCTGCTGTGGCGCGCCAAGGAGCAGTTCGGCGACGGCTCGGGGGCCGCCTCGGCGCTCGGGGAGACGACGCTGCCGGAGACCCCGGACGGGGACTCGAGCGAGGAGGGCGGGCCGTCCCTGCGCTCGGCGCAGGAGCGCGCCTACTACGCGATCTGGCGCGAGCACCTCGACGGGATCGATCCGGTGAAGACGCTCACCCGCTTCGCGACCGCCTGAGTCGCGGCGGGGCCGGCGGGAGGATCAGGGACGCCAGTCGGCGAGCAGCCGCAGCCACATCTCGCTGCGAGTGGGGAACGACGGCATCGCCTGGGCGAGCGTGCGCAGCGGCACCTCGCCGACCATCGCGAACGTTGCGGCGTGCAGCGACTCGTTGATCTCCGGGGCGACGAACGTGGCGCCCACGATCACCTCGCGATCCGCGTCGACGACGATCCGCGCCCGTGAGCGCCCACCCTTGCCCACGAAGCTCGCGCCCGGGGTGCCGCCGGGGTCACCGTCGACCGCCCGGGCCGGGATGCCGGCGGCGAGCGCCGACTCGAGAGTGTGCCCGACGGAGGCGACCTGGGGCTCGGAGAAGACCACCTGGGGGGTGAGCGGACCGTCCCAATCCGCGCTCGCCTCGCGGTTCATGATGTTGGCGACCGCCACCGCAGCCTGATACTTGCCGGCCTGGGTGAGCCGCGCCCGGCCGTTGACGTCGCCGATTGCGTACAGCCACTCGTCGTGGTGGGCGACGCGCAGGCGGTCGTCGACGGCGATCGTCTCCCCGGGGGCGAGGCCGATCGTCTCCAGGCCGAGGTCGCCGGTGTGGGGCGTGCGGCCCACGCACACCAGCAGCTCGTCGGCGACAAGCTCCTCACCGGTGTCGAGCGCGAGCCGGAACTCGCCCTCGTTGCCGCGTCCGGCGCTCACCGCAGCGGACCCGAGGACCAGCTCGACGCCGGCCTCGCGCAGCGACTCGGCGACGAGTTCCCCGGCGAACGGCTCGTGGCTCGGGAGCAGGCCGGACGCGGACTCGACGAGCGTCACCCGGGCGCCCAGCGAGGACCACGCCTGGGCCATCTCGCAGCCGACGGCGCCGCCGCCGAGTACGATCAGCCGCTCGGGCACCGACCCTGCGGTCGTCGCCTCGCGGTTGGTCCACGGCGCGATCTCGCGCAGACCGTCAACGGGCGGGATGAACGCGCCCGAGCCGACGGCGAGGATCACCGCCCGCCGTGCCGTGAGCGCCTCCCCGCCGACGGTGACCCGCTTCTCGCCGTCGAGACGTCCCTCGCCGCGGTAGAGGGTGATGCCCCGGCTCTCGAGCCACCCGAGCTGCGACTCGTCACTGAGGTCGTGGATCACCTCGTCCCGGCGCGTGAGCACGGTGGCGACGTCGAGCTCGCCGGTGGGCATGCCGGGGACGCGTCCGTCCTCGGCGAGCAGCTCACCGGGACGCAGCAGCGCCTTGGAGGGCATGCACGCCCAGTAGGCGCACTCGCCGCCGACGAGCTCGCGTTCGACGAGCGCGACGTCGAGGCCCTCGCTCGCGCACAGCCCGCAGGCGACCTCTCCCGCCGGACCGGCGCCGACGACGATGACGTCGTGCTCGTGCTCGCTCACCGAGCGATAGCTCGCCAGGATCGTCGTTCACGAAACCTCGCGCAGCCGCCCGGTCTCGACCTCGTAGACGAATCCGCGCACCTGGTCGGTGTGCGGCACGAACGGCGAGGCCTTCACGCGCGCGATCGATTGGCGCACGTCGGCGTCGAGGTCTCCGAACGCCTCGGCGGCCCACGGCGGCCGGATGCCGGTGTCAGCCTCGATCGCCGCCTTGAAGTCGTCGTCGTGGAAGGTGAGCATCCCGCAGTCGGTGTGGTGAATGAGGATGATCTCCTCGGTGCCGAGCAGCCGCTGGGAGATCGCCAGCGAGCGGATCGCGTCGTCGCTCACCACGCCACCGGCATTGCGGATGACATGGGCGTCACCCTCGCCGATCCCGAGCAGCGCATGCACGTCGAGGCGGGCGTCCATGCAGGCGACGACCGCCGTTTTCAACGCGGGGGGAAGCGGCAGCTCGGCCTTGTCGAAGGATGCGGCGTAGTGGGAATTGTTGGTCAACAGGTCGTCGGTGTGGCTCACGGCGGCGCTCCTTGGATGGGGATGGGGCCGGTGGGGTCCGGTGTCGCGGGCGACGCTACCAACCTCACTGATCTTGTGGGGAATTAGCGGACAAGTATCGTTGAGCCGGGATGGCATCCGACCCCCCCCTCGTCCTGGTCTCCAACCGCGGACCGGTGACCTTCCAGCCCGGGGGTGAGGTGAAGCGCGGGACCGGGGGCCTCGTCACCGCGCTGATGGGCCTCGCCTCCCACCGTCCCGTCACCTGGGTCGCCTCGGCGATGAGCGAGGAGGACGTCGCCGCCGCCGAGCGCGCCGGCGGCCGGCCGTTCCCGGTGGCCACGCCGGAGGGCGACAGCGAGTACATGGTGAAGCTCGTCGCCTCCGACTCCACCGCCTACGACGGCTTCTACAACGTCGTCGCCAACCCGATGCTGTGGTTCATCCAGCATTACCTGTGGGACCTCTCCAACGCGCCGGACGTGCGCCGCAACGAGACCGAGGCGTTCGAGTTCGGCTACAACGCCGTCAACGAGGACCTCGCGGTGGCCACCCTCGAGGAGATCGAGGACATCGAGAAGCCGGTGGTGATGATCCACGACTACCACCTCTACACGCTGCCGGGGATGATCCGCCGCGCGCGCCCCGACGCGTTCCTGCATCACTTCGTCCACATCCCCTGGAGCCAGTCGGACTCCTGGCGGGTGCTGCCCGCCCCGATGCGCCGCGAGATCTACGAGGGGATCCTCGCCAACGACATCGTCGGCTTCCACACCCGCTCCTACCGGCGCAACTTCCTGCAGTGCTGCGAGGACCTGATGGGCCTCGACGTCGACCACGTCGCCGGCATCGTGCGCGTCGAGGACCGCGAGGTGTGGGTGCGCGCCTACCCGCTGCCGATCGACTCCACGGCGATCGAGAAGGTCGCCCGCCGCCCGCGGGTCCGTCAGTTCGAGGGGGAGTTGCTGCGCCGTCGCCGCGACCACCTGATCCTGCGCGTGGACCGCGCCGACCTCTCGAAGAACGTGCTGCGCGGCTTCTCGGCGTTCGACACGTTCCTCGAACAGCACCCGGAGTTCCGCGAGAAGGTCACCTTCATCGCCCAGCTGATGCCCTCGCGGACCGACGTGCCCGAGTACGCCGAGTACCTGGAGCGGATCGACGCGACTGTGGCCGTGGTCAACCACCGTCACGGGACCCCCGACTGGATGCCGATCCAGCTGAAGCTCCGCGACGACCTCGAGGAGGCGGTCGCCGCCTACAAGCACTACGACGTGCTGATGGTCAACGCGATGTTCGACGGCATGAACCTCGTCGCCAAGGAGGGCCCGATGGTCAACGAGCGGGCCGGCGTCTCGCTGCTCTCCGAGAACACCGGCGCCCACGAGGAGCTTCACGAGTACGCATTGTCGGTCAACCCGTTCGACATCCAGGATCTCGCCGACTCGATCCACGCCGCCCTCACCATGTCCTACGAGGAGCGCCAGCGCCGCCACGAGGGGCTCATCTCGATCGTCACCGCGCGCGATCCCGGGGACTGGATCGACGATCAACTCGCCGACATCAACGCCAAGGGGCGGGAGCCGGCCTAGCCTCGCCGCCGCGCCCGCGGGAAGGTGTCCACAGCGGGTCGGGGATCTACTGCAGCCCATCCGCAATTCCTACTCAATCCTTCGCTCTACCGGGGGTTTCCGCACCGCCGGCGTGCTGTAATCCTCCTTGTGAGGTCCGTCCCGCGAACCCGACGTTATGTCTCGCCCGGCACGTTGACGCTGTGCAAGCCGCTCGTCGCCTACGACTACCGTCGCGGGGCGTACGTCCTGCGGGGCGTCGGCGACCGCGTGGGGCCCGTGCTGCGCGAGGAGCGCCGGCGCGCTCGGCCGGTGCAGTACTCGGGTCCGGAGCGGCGGCGGGTGCTCACCGCGCGCGTCCGGTCGAGGGCCGTCACGTCGCTGCACGACTGACCCGGCGCGGGTCTCCCCGGCCGCTATAGTCGGCCGCCGTTCGGGGCGCATCCACCCCGGGTCCGCTTTGCTCATGGCCTCCCCCCCTCGCCTCTATGACCTCGTCCTCGCGATCTCCACGACTGTGGAGGACGACCGCGCCGCCAAGGTGCTCGGCGACGTGCAGTCTCAGATCGAGAGCGGCGGCGGGGCGATGGAGCGCAACGACGACTGGCACGCCCGGCCGCTCGCCTACGAGATCAATCATCAGAGCGAGGGCCATTACCACCTGATGCAGTTCATCTGCAGCGATCCGGCGTTGCTCGAGTCGCTCTCGTACAACCTCCGCATCGATGACGCGGTGCTGCGCCACCGGATCATCCGGAACCTGCCCGGTACCCCGCCGGCGCCCGAGCCCCCGCCGGTGACCGCCCGCGAGGCGGCCCCCGCGGCCAGCGGCTCCGAGTCCTAAGCGCGGCTCGGACCGTAGCTTGTCCAGGTGCCGCGGGCCCTGGGCCAGGCGCAATGTCACCGTCGTGTCACGAACCGTCACGCCGGCGTGCCGAACCTGAGAGCACTTCGCGGATTTTCCGCGGAGATCCGCAGATGCCATCCGGACCGCCCATAGACTCGGCCACAGGCTGAGCAACGACGGAGAAAGGAGCCATGGAAATGGCTGGAGGCAACATCAATCGGGTGATCATCACCGGCAATCTGACCCGCGATCCCGAGGTCCGCTCGCTGCCGAGCGGGTCGTCGGTGACGACGCTGCGCGTCGCCTGCAACGGCCGGCGCCAGAATCGGGAGACCCAGCAGTGGGAGGACGTGCCCAACTATTTCGACGTCACCGTGTGGGGCGCCCAGGGCGAGAACTGCGGCCGCTACCTGTCGAAGGGCCGCCCTGTCGCCGTCGACGGCCGGCTGCAGTGGCGGGAGTTCAACGACCGGGAGGGCAACAAGCGCCAGGCGGTTGATATCGTCGCCGACTCCGTGCAGTTCCTCGGCGGCCGTGACGACGCCGGCGCTGGCAACGGGAGTGGTTTCTCGAGCGGCGCGCGCGCCGCGGAGAGCGACGTTCCGATCGACACCGCTGATTTCGATCGCACCCCCGTGAGCACCGCCGGCTCCGACGACATTCCGTTCTGAGAGTTCGCAACTTCCGACACTGAGCTAGGCTGATCAACCGTGGCAAAGCAACGTAGACGTCCGGTGCGCCGGCGCGACCGCAAGGGCGGGCCGACTTCGACCCGCCGCAAGTCGTGTCCGTACTGCCGGGACAAGATCGAACAGGTCGATTACAAGGATCTGACGACGTTGCGGCGGTTCATCTCCGACCGCGGCAAGATCCGCTCGCGCCGGATCACCGGTGCCTGCCGCCGCCACCAGAGCCAGGTCGCCCGGGCGGTGAAGCGCGCGCGTGAGCTCGCGCTGCTGCCCTACGTGGCCGAGGGAAGCGGCGATCACCGCGGTGGCCGCGGCGATCGTGACCGTGACCGCGACCGCTGAGCCACGGGGTCTCTGAGATGCCCCAGGCAATCCTGCTCGAAGACGTCGAGTCGCTCGGCGAGCGGGGCACGGTGGTCGACGTGTCCTCGGGTTACCTGCGCAACTTCCTGCTCCCGCGCAAGCTCGCGGAGCCCGCGACCGCCGGATCGATCAAGGTCGCCGAGCGTCGCCGGCTGGACGCCGAGCAGGCCGCGCGCGACGCGGAGGCTCGCGCGCGGGAGAGCGCCTCGACGTTGGGGCGCACGGTGCTCACCATCACCCAGCAGGCCGGCGACGACGGCCGGCTGTTCGGTTCGGTGACCACCCAGGACATCGCCGATGCCATCCGCGAGGCCCGCGGAGTGCGCATCGACCGCCGCAAGGTCCACCTCGATGACCCGATCAAGAACGTCGGGACCTACATGGTCGTGGTGGAGATCGCCGACGGGGTGACCGCGACGGTCAAGACGATGGTCACCGCCTCCTAGAGATTCCTGCGGCCGAGCCAGCACGTGAGCGGCTCGGCAGCATGCCAGCCCGCGCACGCCATCGTCGTTCGGGCCGGGCCGTGAGCCGCCCAGTGTGCTGCTGGGGTGTGCGCGCCCCACTGGCGCCTTACGAAACATCGTGTTAGCGTTAACAACTCGCTGATCGTGGGGACACGGTCGCTGCGGTCGAAGACTGTCGGCGCGCACCGCGCATTCGGCACGAGTAAAGGAGAGAGGGTTGAATACGCAGGTACATCGCTCCCGGGCGCGGCTCGCGCTCGGCTCCGCAGGCACGACGGTCGCCGCGCTCGCGGCGCTCGCGGCACTCGGCCCGGCGTCCGCCATGGCCGCGGCTCATCCCGCGAAGACCGCGAAGACCGCGCCGAGCAGTGCCAAGGCGCAGGTCTCGGAGATCAACTGGGGCACCGCTCCCGCCACCACCCTGGACCCCCAGCCCCAGCCCGTCGAGCTCTACACGCTGCACGGCGCGGGGGGCATGAAGGTGAACATCTCGGAGTTTGGCTCCGACATCCAGTCGATCGACGTTCCCGACAAGGAGGGCAAGCTCACCGACGTGGTGCTCGGGTTCCCGAGCCTCGCCGACTACGTCGCCGACTTCGAGCAGGGCTACGACCAAGTGGACTGGCCGATCCCGGCCTCCACTTCGGGGACCGGCGACTCGTACTTCGGCGGCACGATCGGTGAGTACGCCAACCGCATCGCCGACGGCACGTTCCCGCTCAACGGGACCACGTACAAGCTCGACATCAACAACGGCGTCAACGACCTGCACGGCGGCTACCTGGGCTGGAACACGAAGGTGTGGGCCGGCACCCCGTCGGTCTCGGGCACCACGGCCAAGGTGACGATGCGCGCGAGCTTCCCGGCCGGCACCGGCTGCGACCTGACGCTCACCCCGGGCTGCACCGGCTTCCCGACGGCGATGGACGCGAGCGTCACGTTCGCGCTGCAGAAGAACAACTCGCTGAACATCTACTACTCGGCCACCAATGAGTCCCCGACGCTGTCGACGGTGGTCAACCTCACCAACCACAGCTACTTCAACCTGGGCGGCCAGGCGAGCGGCAACGTCGCAGACCAGGAGCTGGCGCTCAACGCCAACCAGTACCAGCCGACGAACGCCACGCAGATCCCCGAGCCGGGCTCGAACGGGTCCTACTTCCGGAACGTCAAGGGGACGCCGTTCGACTTCGAGAGCATGCACACGATCGGCAAGTACGAGACGAACCTGAGGCTGCCCGACGGCACCTCGGGGCCGATCCGTCAGCTGCAGTACGCCCACGGTTACGACTTCAACTGGGTGCTCAACGACCAGAACAAGTTCCGCGAGGACGCGGTCGCCCAGGACACGCAGACCGGGATCACGCTGTTCCAGTACACCGATCAGCCGGGCGTGCAGGTCTACACGGGCAACTACCTGCAGGCCGACCTGCCCGGCACGACCGGCAACACCTACCGCCAGGGCGACGCGTTCACCCTGGAGACCCAGCACTACCCCGACGCGCCCAACCACCAGAACCAGGCCGGTTGGCCCTCGGTGGTCCTGGGTCCCGGGCAGACGTTCACGTCGCGCACCGCGGATCGGTTCGGGATCGAGCCCGCCGACTACTCCAAGCAGGTCAACTTCAAGTAGCTGACCCGCCTTGGGGGGGGGGGCCCCCCCCGGCCCCCCCCCGCCCCCCCCCCCGGCCGCGCCCGGCGGCCCGCGGG
>CAXTTD010000048.1:0-549 GCA_964246945.1 uncultured Solirubrobacteraceae bacterium
ACATCGATACCAAGCACCTCGCCGAGATCACCACGGGACTGCTGCCGCTGCGCGAGGGGGGCAGCTCCATTGAGGGCGAGCTCTACGAGCTCTCCGAGGACGTCCTCTTTCGCTCCCTCATGCCCGAGGAGCCGGCCGAGCGCGAGCTCCTGAAGACCCTGCTCGCGTTCCCCGACGAGGTCGCCGAGGCGGCGGTGCGCCGAGCCCCTCACCGGATCGCCACCTACGCGCTCGAGCTCGCCCAGACGTTCACCGCGTTCTACCGCGACTGTCAGGTGGTGGGCGCCGAGCCCGCCGGGGTCGAGTCGTTCCGGATCGCGCTCGCCCAGGCGGCGCTCGAGGTGATCGAGCTCGCGCTGTGGCTGCTCGGGGTGAGCGCGCCGGACGCGATGTAGCCGGGGCTTGACGGGTCAGGGCTGTCGGGCGAGATCGGCGGCGAGGCGCTCGGCGTCGTCGTCGCTGATCGTCGGGCCCGTCCGGGCGGGGACGGCCCGCGCCTGGACGGTCGCGCGGAGGCGCCAGCGGGGGATGAGGACGGCGACGAGCGCC
>CAXTTD010000048.1:559-12569 GCA_964246945.1 uncultured Solirubrobacteraceae bacterium
GGTTAGCGCGCGGGGGGGGGGGGGGGGGGGGGTGCGCGCGCCGGACGCGATGTAGGGGTCCGGACGCGTCGTCAGAGACGCCGCGCGGTCAGGGCTGGCGGGCGAGGTCGGCGTCGAGGCGCTGCGCGTCGTCGTCGCTGATCGTCGAGCCCGTCCGGGCGGGGGCGGCCCGCGACTCGGTGATTGCCCGCCGCCGCCAGCGGGGGATGAGGAAGGCGAAGCAGGCCAGCGCGAGCGCGATGATCGCTCCGGGGACGACGAACGCCAGCAGGCCGAACCCGCGGGCGGGCGGGACCGCGAGCACCCCGGCTCCGTACTGGGCGATCATCACGCGCTTGATCTGCGGCAGCGTCTCGCCCTTGGCGATGAGCTGGCGGATAAGAGCGTTCTCCTGGTAGGCCTCGTCGGAGCGGGCCTCATTGAGCGGCTCGTGGCAGACCGTGCACTCGAACTGCGTCTGGGCCTGGTTGAACGAGACACGCTGCGCGGCGAGCGCGGGGACCGCGGTGGGTCCGAGGATGGCGAGGGCGGCGAGCAGGGAGCCGACCAGCAGGGTGGCGGCACGGGTGGCGGCGCGCCCGCGTCGCCGGCTCATGATCGCTGCGCCTGGAGAATCGGCATGACGACCGTGTCGAACCACTGCCGGGTGACCGGCTCGCGCCGGATCGCCTGGATGTGGCCGGTGCGGTTGATCACGAACGTCTCGGGGACCGCGTAGGTGCCGAACGCGTGCACGAGGCCGCTGTTGACGTCCCGCAGCACCGGATAGTGCAGGTGCAGCTGGTGATTGAACGCCTCGGTCGAGGAGGACGAGTCCTCGTAGGTGATCCCGACCAGCGTCGCGCCGTGGCGGCGCAGCACCGACTCCTCGCGGGAGAGCAGCGGCGACTCGAGGCGGCAGTCGGTGCACCACGAGGCGTACATGTTCACGACCACCACCCGGTTGTGAAACGAGGCGAGGTCGGCCGTCCGGTCGGTGCCGAGCAGCGGCAGCTGAGCGTGGTAGTCCGGCGCGAGCGGGAAGTCGCCGCGCGCCACCCGCACGTCGAGCGAGCCCGTGTCGGCATGGTTGGAAACGCCGAAGGTGAGCAGCACGATGAGCGCCACGGCGGCGGCGAGGATCGCGCCCGGAATCACGAACTTCCGCATGGGCCACCGATGGTAGAGAGCGCCCGTCCGAACCGGCGCCGGCCCGCCGCGTGGCCCGGGTGAGCGGTCGGGCCGCGGACCATTAGAATCGCCCGGATCGCGAACGTAGCTCAGTTGGTAGAGCGTCGGCTTCCCAAGCCGAAGGTCGCGGGTTCGAGGCCCGTCGTTCGCTTCACTGAATGCCCTGGAAAACCGCCATTCAGGGGTGAGCTCAGCGACCCGCGTGACGTGTCTGAGGGGTTTGAGCAGCAGAGTGCCAACGCCGGGGGGTCCGACGCAATGCTCTGCGCGCCAGCCGCCCGACTCGGCGATCACGCGTCCCGGTAGGGCCTGGCGCCCGGCGGTCAGATCACACGCAAGGCATCCGACGACGTCATCTCGTGACCGTATCTCAGGGCGCCGAGGCAGGTATAGCCCGGCGCCGGAGTGTCCCGGTGGACGATCGACTACCGGGCACCGGACCCGGAGATCGATAATCGCGTCGTGGAGCCGGGTGAGAACGAAACGGATCTAGGTCTCGAGCGTGGTGGGCAGGTCGAGGCACTCGTCTTCGGGACTATCGACCGGGCGGAGATCGATGGGCTCATCGACCGGTTCTGTGTCGACCATCTCGACGCCGGCGTCAGTCGTGTTCTTGAGCGCGCGACGAGCGTCGGCGTGGTCACGGCGGTGCAGCTGAGCGATGGACGTCGCCTGCTGCTGAAGGCACACCAGCCACGCGAGACGCGCCAACGACTACAGGCCGTGCACGATCTGCAGGCCAGGCTCTATCGAGCTGGTTTCCCGTGCCCGGCGCCGATACTTGGCCCGACAGCGATCAGGCATGGCCACATGACGGTCGAGGCGCTGCTTGACCTTGGTGAATATCGCAACACGCACGATCCGGCTTGCCGCCAGCTGATCGCTGAAGCGTTGGCCTGGCATCTGCAGATCACCGCCGAGTTAAACCCGCCCGCGGCACTGGCGGGAGGTTGGAGCCTGATCGAAACCGATCGACTCTGGCCGGTCCACGCGCACGCGCCGATCTTTGACTTCGACGCGACCCGTCGAGGCGCAGAGTGGATCGACGAACTCGCGGCTAAAGCAAAGAGCCAGATCATCACGGGTGCCCGCTTGATCGCCGGGCATAGCGACTGGAGCGGCAAGCACTTCCGTTTCGCCGACGACGGGATCAGCGCCGTCTATGACTGGGACAGCCTCGCGGTCCGAACCGAGGCCACGCTGGTCGGAGTTGCCGCGATCACATTCACGACCCGGTTCGACCTTTCCGGCGTTCCACGCGCGCCGACGCCAGAGGAGATGGCGGCGTTCATCGACGAGTACGCCCGCGCCCGCCGTACGCCCCTACAGCGCGCCGACCGCGAACAGATCGCCGCATGGGGAACGCTCCTGGGCGCCTACACCGCCCGCTGCGAACATTGCGGCGTCGACGGCTACCAGGCGGAGGGCGATCCGGACAGCTTCACAGCCTCGCTGCGGGCTCACGGGAAGAGCTATCTCACGGTCTGACCAGATCAGTAGGGGTGTCCCAGTCGACCAACGTCTGCAGGACAGCCCCCAGGACTCGTGCTGCACTGCGAATCCTGGGGAGGTCCCGATCGAGTTAGCCGAGCTCGGTGACGAGGAGCCGCAAGCCGACGTCTTGCTCAGATGAGTCACGCAGAGCCCCGTGGCGCGCGTCCCATTCGCCTGACTCGAGATCTTGCTTGAGACGGGCAACGGCGGTCGCCTCCTCAGCGCTATTCATACGCGCAAAGCCGCTCGTCGCCGCACGGGCACCTTGGTCGAGTACTGCCTCAGGTCGACCCCAGAAGGCGAGGAGGAATCCGTCCTGGCAGTCGCGGGGAACGGGCAGCGTGATGACCTGGGTGGGGTGGCTGAGTTCGGCTGTGAGACGAGCGATCGTGGGGAACTCCTCGCGGTCACGGGCGAGGACTTCCGGGATGTAGTCGCGCAGCAACCACATCTCGCCTTCGACCGCGACGTCGATCGTCAATAGCACGATGCGTCGACGAGCGACTCTCAGCATCTCCTGCAGGCCGCGGCTGATATCGGCCCAGTGATGCATCGTCAAGATGGCCATCGCGGCGTCTGCGGCACCATCGGCCAGGGGCAGGCTCTCCGCCACTCCGAGCACTGCTGGGGGACGATCATGGCGGCGTTGAAGCGCCATGGCGGTTGATGGCTCGATCGGGATCACAGGCCGGTCGATCGGCTCGTAGGAGCCCGTTCCGGCCCCCAGGTTGACCACTGTGTGCGCGTCCCCGAGAACACTGAGCACAGAGGCCATGATCCGCGGGTCGGCGCCGCGGTACGCCGAGTAGCCCACGCCGATCTCGTCGTACCGAGCGCCGTCTGAAGCCAGGCCGTTGACGAGCGTCTTCAGCTGCGCCCACGACGAGAAGCCGTGCTCGCGAGCGACGATGAGCTGCGCGGTGCTCAGCGTCGCCGGTAGGCCGGACGCGTGCGTTTCGCGGCGAGAAACAGCGTGAGGGTCACCGGCACGCAACCGGTCGAGCAGCTGACGGGCCTCGCGTCGTAGGTGCTCAAAATCGGGACGAGCCGGCAGGATACTGGTCACAGCGAACCACCTTCCTCAGCCTCAACGGGTTCGCGTCAGGTCGAGCGTAGGAGGGCGGCTATAGCCAAGCTCAGACGGTCTTCAGGGGTGGGCGTGACGCCCTGTCTGCGGACCAGACGCGGCCCCCGCCGCGCGGCCCAAATGCTATCCGAAACTGCCGGATTCGCCCGTAGCATTCTGAGGGTGATGTCCGCCCGCTCCGGCCAAAGGATCGTCGTGCTCAATGGCCCGGCGGGCGTCGGCAAGACCACGGTGGGCCGGCTGCTGGCCGGTGCTGCGCGAAACGGTGTCTGCATCCATGGCGATGACCTGAAGAACTTCGTGGTGGCCCGCGACCTAGCGTCGGTCTCCACCGGCCTGAGCTACGTCGGTGCTGCCGCCCTGGTAGACGTCTTCCTCGAGGGTGGATACGAGCTTGTTGTCGTCGACTTCATCTTCTCGCGCCCTGACCATCTCGACCGGTTCGAGACCGCGCTGCGCTCTCAGGCGCCCGTCTCGGTCTTCACGCTCTGGGCTCCTCTCGAGGTCGTCAAAACCCGGGAGGCCAGTCGGCCAGGACGCAAGCGTCTTGGCCCGCGGGTGGGCGAGTGCTGGGCGGATCTCGCCCGCTATCGAACTCAGCTGGGCATCACGATCGACGCGACGGTCGGGCCCATAGCGATCGCCGATGAGATCCAGCGACAGCTTGCGCTCGCGTCAACATGCCCTTCGGCATGGGCGACAGAATCAAGTGATGGCCGGACCGGGAGAGCTGACAACGTCGCGCCTGCGGCTGCGGCCGTGGGCGTTCGAGGACGAGCCGCTGATGGCTGCCATCAACCGCGACCATGAGGTGACGCGGTACCTCAACCGGCCAGTTGAGGACGCAGTCACGGCGTTCGCCGGCATAGCGCTCGATCACTGGTCGACGCACGGCTTCGGCTTCTGGGCGGTGGAGCTACGCGGACCCCGCGCGGCGGCGTCGTTCATCGGGTTCGTCGGCGTTGCCTATCCCACCTTCCTGCCCGAGCTGGCCGACCGTCCGGAGCTCGGCTGGCGGCTTGCGCGGTCGGCCTGGGGCCAGGGGTATGCGACCGAGGCCGCGGTCGCCGCGCGCGACGATGCCCTCGACCGCCTCGGCTTCAACGAGCTGATCTCGATCATCCACCCGGACAACACGCGTTCGCAACGACTCGCCACCAAGCTTGGGATGAGCCACGAGCGCCAGATCTTCAACCCGGTCCTGCGGCGCAACACAGACGTCTGGCACCTCTCGGCGAGCTGACCAACGTCCCAAGCCGGCCTGTCCCAGCAGCCGATCGTCAGCGGGACAGCTCATTTCGGAGCGCGGAGCAGGATCCCCCGCCTGTTCCGGGCGCGGCGCGCCGCTCGCCCGCCTCCGGTTTGTCGCCAACCGGGGTCTGCGTCGCCCGGCTGCTGCTTTAGCTCGTAGGTCAGAGGTGTGGCAGTCTGCGTAGCGATGCTTGTGCGGCGTGCCGAGATCGAGGATGCGGACGCCATGGCGAGGATCATCGCCGTTGTCGCCGAGGAGGGACTGCTCGGTAGTCAACCGCCGGTGGACGTGAGCTGATCGAGGGTTGGGAGGAGTCCACGCTCAGCTTCCTGCGTGGCACCTGAATCGCGTCCGGCACGACGACCCGGCGAGGGTGCGTCCGGGATCGCCGACGCTCGCCATGGACGCTCGCTTTTAATCGGCCTAGTGAGCCGGTTCGGGCGATCGCTTTGCGACGGTTCCACCGGAGCCGGGTCCGTCGGCAGCGCCGGAACCGGCGGTCTCGTCGCGAGACGCTTGCGGAGCGTTTCGGCTGCGACGATTGGCCTCCCGCGCTGGTGTTTAGGGCTGCTCGGGGTAGAGCCCGGCAAGCAGCTGGTAGGCGCGGGCGAACGCATCGGGTGTCATCAGCTCCGGTGCGAGCGAGCGGTAGATCCGGAGGCCGATCATCAGTGCGTGACCGGTCGCCCATGCTTGCGCCTGCGAGGTGCCGGGGAGAGGCTCGTCCTCGTCGTCGGCCGCTCGGTGTGCGATTTCCCCGACGAGCATCTCTGCGAATTGCTTGCGTGCTTGCGGGTTTCGTAGGCATGCGGCGATGAACTCGAGCAGCACCGCCAGTCCCGAGTCATCGCGCGGGTCTGCGGCGCGAGCCTGCCCAAATGCGTGCAGCCGCTCGGGGATCGAGACAGCGGGGTCGTAGAGCGGCGCGTAGTCGCTGTCGTCGCCCGGGTCGATCGCGCAGATCAGGAGCTCCTCTTTGCTCGTGAAATGGCCGTAGATCGCTCCCTTTGTGACGGCGGCCGCCTCGGCGATCTGGTCGAGGGAGGTCGCCATATAGCCGTGCTCGCGGAACAGGCGCTCGGCTTGCTCGAGGATCCGGGCGCGCGTGCGCCGCGTCGACTCTGCGCGTGTGAGTCGTGGCATCGCTTGGATCATCGCAGGTTGACATCCCCACGGTACTCAAATACTATTGGTATATGAGATTGCGGGACTGGATTACGCAACGGGTCGTCGAGCCGGCGGTGATCCGCCTCTTTGCCTGGCGTGGCGATCCGGCGGCCCGGCTGCTGTCGCCGGGGACGGCTGCCGACCCGTATGCGCTGTACGACGAGGTGCGCGGTGCGCCGCTTCTCCGCAGCCGGCTCGGCTTGTGGCTCACTGCTGACCACGCGACAGCCGTCAGCGTGCTGCGCGACCGTCGCTTCAGTGCCTCGCCGACACACCAGCCGGGGTATGCGCCGCGGTCCTACCCGGACGGCGACCCACGGACGCGGCTGCCAGCCTCCGACATGCTGACTCTGGACCCGCCTGATCACACGCGCCTGCGGCGCCTCGTCTCGCGCGCCTTCAGCCCGACGTCGATCGCCGCCCTCGAGCCGTGGATCCGGGAGCGTGCATCCGATTTGCTCAACGACGTCGACACGGCGGCGGGGTTCGACCTGATCGACGCGTTTGCGATGCCATTGCCGATCGCGGTGATCTGCAGGATCCTCGGCATTCCAGAGGCCGATCGGGCACACTTTCGCGAGTGGGGGCATGCGGTCGCAACGACGCTCGAGCCGACGCTGAACCAGACGCCGGAAATGCGCAGCCGACGGGCGGAGGTCGAGCTCACCGATTACCTTCGCGCCCACGTCGACACGCGCCGCGCCCGGCCGGACGGGAGTCTCCTGTCGGAACTGGTCGCGGCCGAGGAGGAGGGCGAACGGCTCACATCCGAGGAACTTGTGAGCACCGCGCTGCTGTTGCTCGTCGCCGGCTTCGAGACGACCGTCAACCTCATCGGCAACGGCGTCGCGACGCTGCTCGCCGAGCCCGGGCACGCCACGTGGCGGCGTCTGCACGACGACCCGGCGCTGATCCCCGGCGCCGTGGACGAGCTACTTCGCTACGACAGCCCCGTGCAGATGACCTCGCGCATCGCCACAGAAGACGTCGCTGTTGGTGGCACGACCGTGCGCCAGGGCCAGGCCGTGCTCGTCCTGCTCGGCGGCGCCAACCGCGACCCCGACGTGTTCGACGCGCCGTCCGAGCTGCGGATCGAGCGCGACACACCCGCCGCCCACCTCTCTTTCTCGCAAGGGATCCACCGCTGTCTCGGTCTTGCGCTCGCGCGACTCGAGGGCCGGATCGCAATCGAGGAGCTCACACGACGCTACCCGACGCTCGCTCACGCCGGCCCCCCGCGCCGTAGGTCGCTGATCGTCCTCCGCGGCTACGAGACGCTACCGGTTCGAACCATGTGAGCGCGACGCGCCGACAGCGCCCGCGACGCGCGCTTTCGTGAACACGATTGACGATCGCTTTGATGAACTGCTGTATAGGCTCGAGAATCATGAGCATCATTGACATCGTCGCCAACATCGATCAACGCCTCGCCGACCTCGACGCCGAGGTGACGCATCTCAACGAAGCACGGACCGCGCTCATCGACAAACCGGACCCCGCAGTCGAGCTCACGCCCCGCCGCGTCCGCCGCACGTCGCCCAAGCGGACCTACGAGGTCATACCGGCCGGCAAGCTGACCGCCCTGCTCTCCCGGTCTGATGGCATGCGAACGCGCGAGCTCGCGCAGGTAAGCAATGGGGATCCGAGTCAGGTGCTGGCGCTGCTCAAGGAGCAGGAGGATGCCGGTGAGGTGCGTCGGACCGGGACGCGGGCCGCGACGCGCTGGCATGTGATCACCGACGAGGATCGCATCGCCGCCCGCGCTGCCGAGCTGAAGCGCAGTAACCGACGCGGGCGTTCACGCAAGAACTAGGCCTCGCCGCTGCGCTGGGCAGCCCAGCAAGTGTGAGGCAAGGCGCCGCACGAACCCGGTCTCTGGGATGTCGCGTGATCGACCTGCCGCTGCCGCTCCCGGGGCATAGGAGTAGTCCGCGGCGGGCGGGCTCCACGACGAAAGCGGAAGTCTCGGGGCGCGATCCAGAAGCGATCGTCCCACCGGGTTTGGGGCGCTGAGGATGTCCGTGCAGGGACGCAACCGGCACCAAGCCGGTGGATTACGATCGAGTTCGCGGCCAAGCGCTCTTCAGCTTGGGTGGATGGCGGACGATCGTTTCGCCGCCAACGGCCGTCCGCTCCGCGATGGTCGGTGACGAATGCGATCGTCCGGAGCGGCTTGGCCAGAGACACGCAAGGGGCATTCACCCGCAGCGCCCGTACCGCGTGTGCCGATGAGCTCACCGACCGCCTCAGGCCCTACAGCGGGTGACTTGATCGTCAGGCGCTGCTCGAGGACGCGACCGCGACCAGCGAGTCGCCGCCGATCCTGTTGGCTGCCATCCACAATGCGTCGTCGCCAAGGGCGTGACGCTCGGCTCGTCCCTCGGAGACGAGGGCCATGAGCGCGGTCTCGGCAGCGGGGCGGTCGGGCCGATCGTTGCCGTGGGTCATCAGTGCGGCGACCTCCTGCGTGGTCACACCGCAGTAGAAGTACTCCAAGAGCGCGCCGGGATCCTCGGGCGGCGACTCTCGCTCGAGCGTCGGGTCGAGGTTGGCGATCACCACGTCATAGGCCTCGACAGGCTGAAAGCCGCCCGCCTGCATCCGGCGGCCGTCTTGAGTCTCAAACAGCAGCGAAGGCGCGGTGTAACGCACCGCACCGTCACTGTTACCGGCCTTGCCCTGAAGCTCGGTGGGCGAGCCCGCGGCGGTGCGTGACTCGGCCTTGTCCCGTTCATAGGCAGCCAGGACGTCCGGCGAGTCGATCTGAGCGATCACCACGTCGGCGTCCACGCCGGGCACCGTAGCCAGAACCTCATGCATCTGCTCGTCGTCGTCAAACAGCAGCGGAGTGTTGAAGTTCGCCAGCTGCAACGCCCGGAACACGCTCCACTCGGCTCCCGGCCACCGCAGACGCGTGGCGATCACCGCACGGCACGCCCGCGATGACGCGCTCAGACGCGGCTTGGGATGCGGTGCGAACGGCATTCCGTAGCGCTCGCGGAACATCAGCCCGCTGCTGGCCATCCGCAGCGGAGTGAACCCGTGCTCGGCGTAGCGTGAGGTGTCCTCGCTGAGACCGACGAGCACCAGCCGCCAATCAAGCTGCTCGCGGTAGCGCCATTCGATCACCCGCAGTGCAGGATTTGCGGAGTAGCCCCACGGGCATGCAGGGTCGCTGAAGAGAGTGGTTGAGATCAAGTCGTTGATAGCTCAATCATATCCCTCCCCGGGCCGGACCTGATCCGGTTCGTCATGCGACGGGCACGAGGATTCCACGGACTGCGTTTCTGCGGACCCAGCGGCGACGCCGGGTACCCAAACCGACCGCCCGGAACGGCCCGCGGAGTTGACGCCCCGCTTTATCACCACCGCGACCGGGGAGCGCCACTAGCAGGCGGTCAGGCGGGCCGCTCCCAATGATGTCGGACCCTACGAGATCGCCGGATGCAGGACGTACGGCAGACCGCGCAGAAGGCTACGCAGAGCAAAGTGACGATGCCCACCAGGGAGGTGGGCCGGCCGGAACCGCAGTGCTTCTCCGACGATCTGAATGTCGCCACAGGTGTCGTCTGCGAAGCTGGGCTGACGAGCGAGTTCGCGGCATAGGGATCACCCCGTCCTGGCATCGTCGGCGAGCGCTTCGTTGCCAATGGACCCGCGCGCTGCTGTGTTGGCGGTAGCGGATGCGATCGTCCGGGTCGGCGTGGTCAGGCCCGCTTGCCGGCGCGAGCAGGCCTGACGCGGAAGCGTGCAGGAACGCGCCTTGCCTGCGTACGCGCTTGGCACCTCAGCAGCCCAGGTCATCCGGCCGCGCGGCTGTTAGGTCGCCGGGGCGATAAGTCTTGTCCCGCTGAAAGCATCGTCCGCGCGAACCGCAGAGAGTCGGTCACCCGCTGGCGTTGTCGTGACCGGGCATTTTGCTCATGATGCCTGTTGGGGTTTCTGGGATCAGGCCGGGTTGGCGCGTACCTGCTCGCCAGAAAGTTTGCCGCTGATACCCCGTGATCGCCAACTCCGCACGGCTCCATCGAAGGCGCGTCCACTCTAGCTTTGGTAATCCCGCTCCGCTCAAGCGGGTGGTACGAGCCGTGGGGGCTTTGGGTCGATCAACTGGCGGAACCTCTCGTGGCTGCTCAGGTAGATCGGTGTCGGCGTCGCCGCTCTCGAAAATGATCGGTTCTCTCCTCAAGTCGTTGACGGTCGCTGCCGATATGACCGAGTCGGCCCTCGTTTGCCGGCGTTACATGCTCGGGAGAAACCATGCGTAAGAAGCTTTTCGTCATCTTAGTGGCCGTACTAGCGTGCGCGGGCTGCCTCACGGGTGCCGGGGTGGCAGGGGCTTCGGGCACCGCTCCGACCACGACCACGACGACGACGACGGCGATCACCGCGACAACCGCGAACATCGAGGGGACGATCACGCCGGGCGGTTCGGCGATCACCGCGGCGTCGTTTTGCTATAGCACGTCATCGACTCTGGCGTCGTGCACTACCGCCAGCCTCGCAAGTTCGGTCTACAGCGGCCTGAGTACTTCCTCGGCTAATGATCCGGTGGATGCCTCGATCAGCGGCCTGACGCCGAACACGACGTATTACTACTCGTTGTCGGCCACGAATGCCAACGGGACCGGCTCATCCGGTACGCCGTATGGCACCTTCACGACGCAGGCGACGGGCGCGTTTTCATGTACGCCGTCTTTCTACCAAGTCTCCGCGACCGGCTCGGGCGGGTTGTACACCTACAACATCGCGAGTAACTCCTTTACGCGTATTGGCTCGGGCGCGGTGTCGGGCATCAACGGCGTGGGCTACGACACGGCGAACAACTACCTCTACGGCGTTTCAGGCTCGACGCTGTATCAGATCAACAACGACGGCCAGTTTACGTCGCTGGGCACCGTGTCGGGGTTGTCGGACAGCACCGGCGCTGATTTCTATGACGGGCAGCTGCTGGAGACCGGCTCATCAGGCTCAAGCTTCCAGTCGGTGAACGTCTCCACGCTCACGGAGTCTCCGTTCAATCTCACTAACCACGCGGTCGGGAGCATTCCGGGCGCAAGCTCGTTTGACGCGAGCGACCTAACGGTGCAGGGCCACTACGGGTACGGCCTGACGACCAGCACCACTGGCTCCACTCTATCCGTCGCCGATCTCGCGAACCAGTATCTCGCGTCGATTCCGGTGACGGGACTTCCGGACGCTCCCTCCGGCACCTATGCCTACGGCGCCGCGTACTCCGACGCTGACGGCAACGCGTACTTCTACAACAACACGACGCACATCATGTATGAGATCTCGTCGAGTGCCCTCCAGGCCGCGCTCACCAACGGGAACGATCCGGCGGCGGTTGCGATTGGCTCTGGCGCATCATCACCCGCGCTCAGCGCCCCAAATGACGGAGCTACCTGTTCTAACGCAGCCAGCCCGTATGCGCCGTCAGTCAACCCACCGACAACCGGCAGCGTCGGAACCACCACGGCAACCGTCAACGGCGTGGTCTCGCCCGACGACGCCACCCTGTCGGCGGTCAACTTCTGTTATTCGAGCGGAGACGATGTCGCTGCCGCCGGTGGCGCGCTTACTGACTCTCCGACATGCGACCCCGTCGACGATTCCGTCTACCCGTATGAGACTTGGACGGGCACCAACTTGTACAACGTCGCGGCGAACCTCACCGGTTTGAACGGCTGTACGACGTACTACTACCAATCCGAAGCGGTGAACAGCGACGGGACCGCATACTCGAGCGTGGCCAACTTCACCACAAGCGGTTGCCAGACGGTGGCGTTCACGTCGAATGCGCCGTCGCATGCCGCGGTCGGGGATAGCTACACGCCGAC
>CAXTTD010000049.1:0-546 GCA_964246945.1 uncultured Solirubrobacteraceae bacterium
GGCGGCCGCGCGGCCCCCCCCCCCCGGGCCCCCGCCGGCCCCCCCCGCCCCCCCCCGCGGCCCGCACCGTCCGGGACTGGGCCCGGGTGGAGACCGACCGCCCCACCCCCGAGCGCTACGCGTCGCGGATCTACGAGGACATGGGCGCGAACGACCTCGCCGCCGACGCGGCCCGGCGCTGCGCCGAGCGCGCGCCCGCCGATCCCCCCGCGTGGGAGCGCCTCGGCCGGCTGCGCCTGCGGCTCGGCGACCGCCCGGCGGCGATCTCGGCGCTCGAGCGCGCCCGGCTGTCCGGTCCCTCGCTCGAGGGCCTGCTCGACCTCGCGCTCGCCTACCACCTCGCCGGCGACGTCGGCGCCGAGGTGTCGGCCGCGCAGGCGGCCACGGTGCTCGAGCCCGAGGCGTCGCAGGCGTGGTCGACCTACGCCCACGCGCTCGCCCGCACCGACCGGCGCGGCGAGTGCGAGTCGGCGTGGGGGGGGGGCGGGGGGGGGGCGGGCGCCCCCCCGCGGGGGGGGCCGCGGGGGGCGGGGGGGGGCGGGGGCC
>CAXTTD010000049.1:556-1687 GCA_964246945.1 uncultured Solirubrobacteraceae bacterium
ACCGACCGGCGCGGCGAGTGCGAGTCGGCGTGTCGGCGCGCGCTGGCGCTCGGCGCCGACCCCGAGGTCGAGGACCTGCTCGCGCGGCTGGAGGCCTCGGCCCCACGCGGGCTGCCGCAGCGCAACGCCGCCTGAGCAAAGGGCCGCTGGGTCGGAGCCTGGATCAGAAGCGCCGCATCGCGTGGGAGCTCACTGACGCCCTGGTGCGAATCACCGAGTGCGATCCGACTACGGTGCTCCGTCGGCGACGAAGCGTCAGCCGGGTTGGGTGGCGGATCTGTGGATGGCCTCGTCGCACACTCTGGGAGCTCTGAGGGGCGTGGCGGCCGCTGAAGCTCCCAGACTCACCCGACGATCGCTCCCGGCGCGACTCTGGGAGCCCGAGCGGTCCAGGGAGCCCTCAGGGCTCCCGGAGTGCCGCGTGGCGACGATCAGCAGACCGACTGACGCACACCCAGAGGATCACCGCACTCGGGCGAGGTGAGCACCGGTTGAGCGCGGTCTGCTCGAACTGCTGGGCGTGCGCGAGCCGCCCGTGCTACAGGCAGTCGACGGCGACAGCCAAGGCCGCGCAGATCTCGCGCATCCGCACATCCGCGAGGCGTCCCAGTCGCTGGACGAGCACCGCGAGCGAGATGCTTTCCACCGAGTCGAGATTGACCGCCGAGCGCAGCGGGATGGGATCGCTGTCTGGATCGAGCACAACCTCGCTGGGCAGCGATCGGATCGTGGTGGTGCAAGGCGCTATCAGTGCGCGCCGCAGGCGCGGGATCGCGGCGTCGCGTGAGAGCACCACGACCGGACGTCGTCCGATCTCCGGCAGCTCACACCACCACACCTCACCCCGGCGGGGCAGCTGCGTCACGATTCAGCCGCGGCACTGCGAAACGACGCCAGATCTCCCCACGCGTCGGACTCATTGAGCGGATGCCGCTCGTACGCGCGATAGCTGGCGTCGAGTTCCACAGCACGGTGCTTAGCCATCAACGCATCGAGGGCTTCATCCACCAACGCCGCGTCAGTCAGCCCGGTCCGCAACCGACGAGCGCCCTTGAGCAACTCCGAGTCCACGGTCGTGCTCAGCCGTATGCGAGACATGCCATCATTATGCCACGCGAGGGAGCGTCCTGC
>CAXTTD010000049.1:1787-5854 GCA_964246945.1 uncultured Solirubrobacteraceae bacterium
TGCACTTGACGGGTCCTCGGTCCAAGACCTTCCCCTTCACGAGTGCGACGAGGCCTGTGCGCGGGGTGCCGCGCCGCGCTGGCCGGGACGGAGAGCGGTAGCGTCGCCCGGAAGCGCCCCGGCAGCGCAAAGTGGTAGCGACGGATTACTGCCTGGAGCGACGCGCCGCGGGACGATCAGTGCTACTGAGTCGTGGTGGCCAGCGTCGCGGCGATGGTCTCTTGTGGGCGGTCCCACATCATCATGTGCCCGCACTGCGTCCAGGTGTCGATCGTCGTGTGGGTCGGCAGTCGATCGGTGAGTCGTGATCGCCGCTCGAGAGCGATCTTGTCGCGGTCGCCCCAGATGATCCGGATCGGGAGTGTTGCTCGGATCGTCTCACCGCCCGTGAAGCGCAGGGTGCGGGTCGCCTTGAAATGCTCGGGGAAGTGCGTGGACGCGGTCGCGTCACGGGCGGTGGCCAGCGCGATGTCGTAGGGGACGTCTCCCGGTCGCGCCGAGATCGAGCGCAGTCCAATGGTCCGCCCGGCGCGGCTATTGAGCGATCGTGAGCTCAGACCGCCGAAGGTCTGGCTCAATCGCCAGTTGATCTGGAGTCCCAGGTCGGTGAGGAGCGGTGAGTGGGTGCGCCACAGGCCGGCGGGCGCGAGCGCGAGCACCGCGCCGGCGCGATCGAGCTTGGCCAGCTCAAGCGCCGTCCAGCCGCCGACGGAATGGCCGACGACCGCGCGTCGATCTCGACCAACTGGCGGACCTGGTTGGCGCCACTCATCGCGATCACCTCCGACCAGACCCTGACGCCCAAGCAACGCCTCCGCGACGGAATGGCCACGTTCAGCGCCTCCCTGGAGGACAACGCGCCCATGATCCGGGCGTGGCTTGAAGCCGTCATCGTCGCGCAACACGATCCAGAACTCCGAGATGTGCTCGCCCGCAACCAGGACGAGTTCCAGACCGCGCTCGCCCACACGCTCTTAGGAATGGGAGTACCTGACCCGAACAGCAGCGCCGAGGCCATCATCGATATCTGCGACGGAGCGGTCGTGCGCCACCTGCTGCACGGCCACGCCCTCGCCCCGGCGGAGATCGCGGCCGCGGCAACCAGAGCGCTCGGCCCAAGCCATCAGAAGTGATTCGCCCCTTCTGGGTCTTGAACTGCCGGGACCACGCCGAGGCAGTGGTTTCGCCAGTTCGCCGACCCGAAGCGGCAGCGGCGGCTCCAGAACCGGCACGGAGTAGCGCCCGGGGATGAGGAGCGCCGAAACGCGGCATCGTGATCTCGACGTCCTTGGCGCAGCGAGCCAGCCATGCCCGAAGGAGGCGAGCTGAGGCGAGCCTCGCCCGGTGGCAACGGCGGTGAGCACGGCTCTGGCGGGAACCCCGGCGCCTGCGGCGGGCACCTCAGGAGGGCGTGACCGAGCCCTCGCGCCCGCACACCGGACACGATTCGCCGGGGCCGAGGCGACGGTCGCCGCACGCCGGGCAGTTCTCGATCTGCTCCAGCACGCCGAGCAGCTCGCCGACCCGGCACACGAGCAGCCGCTCCTCGTCGACCTCGACCCACGCGCCCGCCGAGGAGGGGAAGACGACGTGGTCGCCGGGCTTGACCGGCATCCGCACCCCGACGTGCTCCCACCAGTCGAGGCCGGGACCGACTGACAGCACGATGCCCTGCTGAGGCGGTGGCTCCTCGGAGCGGGGCGGCACGAGCAGGCCGGAACGGCGGACTCGATCGGGATCGAGCTCCTTGATGACGATCCGGTCGAACATCGGGCGCAGCTGGTTGCGCATCACACCGAATGATAGGGCCGCAGATTGCGGGATCGCGCGGCGAATCGATCCGACGCGGAACCTACGCTCTGCCCGATGCGCCTGATGGTCGCCCGCTGCACGATCGACTACACCGGCCGCCTGACCACGCACCTCGGCGAGGCGATCCGGCTGCTCATGACCAAGGCCGACGGCACGTTCATGGTGTGGTCGGACCACGGCAGTCAGTCGGTGAAGCCGCTCAACTGGATGACGCCGCCGACGGTGATCGAGGAGCACGCGGATCGCGTGATCGTGCGCAAGTACGCCGGCAAGACCGAGGACCGCCTGGAGGTGACGCTGCACGAGGTGATCTCCGATCTCCAGCTCGAGATGAGCTCTCCGGAGGCAGATCACGCCCTCGCCAAGGACGGCGTCGAGTCCGATCTGCAGGAGCTGCTCGCCGAGCAGCCCCATTGGTGTGGGGACGGGTTCCGGCTGGTTCGGCGCGAGTGGCCGACCGACATCGGCCCCGTCGACCTCATGTGCCGCGACCCGCAGGAGTGCTGGATCGCGGTCGAGATCAAGCGCGTGGCCGGGATCGAGGCCGTCGAGCAGCTCGCGCGCTACCTCGAGCGCATCCGCCTCGACCCCGCGTTCGCCGGCTGCCGGGGCGTGCTCGCCGCGCAGCAGGTCAAGCCGCAGGCGCGGGTGCTTGCCACCGCGCGCGGGATCGAGTGGGTGGAGGTCGACCTCGCGGTGCTGCGCGGCGAACGCGAGCCGGAACTGAAACTCTTCCTGGCATGACCGATACCTCCGAAGTGCTCGTCGAGGCCCGTGACCAGGTCCTCCTCATCACCATCAACCGCCCCGAGCAGCGCAACGCGGTGAACGCGGCGGTCGCCGAGGGGATCGCCCACGCGCTCGACCGGCTCGACGCCGAGGACGCGCTCGGGCTCGGGATCCTCACCGGCGCCGGCAAGGGCTTCTGCGCCGGCATGGACCTCAAGGCGTTCGTGGCCGGTGAGCGACCGTGGTACGCGGACCGGGGCTTCGCGGGGATCACCCGGCGCGCGAGCGTCAAGCCCCTGATCGCCGCCATCGAGGGGTTCGCGGTGGCCGGCGGCCTCGAGGTCGCGCTCGCCTGCGACCTGATCGTCGCCGCCCGGGGCGCGAAGCTCGGCATCCCCGAGGTGAAACGCTCGCTGGTGGCGGCCGGCGGGGGCCTGTTGCGCCTGCCGCGCCTGCTCCCGCGCGCGGTGGCGATGGAGATGGCGCTCACCGGTGACCCGATCCTCGCCGAGCGGGCCCATGAGCTCGGCATGGTGAGCGCGCTCGCCGAGCCGGGCGGGACGCTCGAGGCGGCCCTCGCCCTCGCGGCGCGGATCACCCCGAACGCACCGCTGGGGATCGTCGGCTCCAAGCGGATCCTGAGTGAGTCGCTCGACTGGCCCGACGCGGAGTTCTTCGAACGCCAGGAGGCGATCAGCGGGCCGATCTTCGACTCGGAGGACGCCCGGGAGGGAGCCACCGCATTCGCCGAGAAGCGAGCCCCGGTGTGGCAGGGTCGCTGACGTCGCTGACGGCCTCCCGCAGCGGGTGAGGTAATTTGCGCGGATGGGAGACGATGCGCCGCGCTCGCGTCCGCCGAGGCGGGTGAGGCGTCGCGACAGCCTGCTGCTGCGGGGGATTCGCTGGCGGTTCGGTGGCTCGCTGCTCACGGTGCTCACCGCGACGGTCGCGGTCGCTGCCGCGGTGCTCGGTCCCCTGTATCTGCACGTCGCCGGCGACTCGGTGATCCGGCGCGACGTCGGCACGGCGTCGATCCAGAACCGGGGGATCACGCTGCTGCCGCGCGGCAGCCAGGCGGTGAGCGCCCCCGTGATGGCCCGGGCGGCGGCGGACGTCGAACGGACGGTCGGCGACCACCACCGCCACGGGCCGCCGATCACGACCGCCGACGCCGGGGTCGCGCTGCCCGTCCCCGGCAACCCGGCGGCGGACTCGATGCTGCTCGCCCGCACCGGGATCTGCGGGGACCTGCACATCATCCACGGCCGCTGCGCGCTCGGCACCGGCGACGCCGTGGTCACCGAGTCGATCGCCCGGCTGGTCAAGGCGAGGGTCGGCCATCGCATTGACGTCGACATCCGCGGTGGCTCGCTGCACCTCACGGTGACCGGGGTCGCCGCGCCGCCGGACATCCACCGCCCCGCATGGTGGGGTGACGGGGCCTCGTACTTCCCGACCGAGGCACACTTCCCGGCGAGCGCCCGCCGCGCCGGGGTGGTCGTCGAGCCGGCGCCGGGGGGGGGGGG
>CAXTTD010000049.1:5864-10614 GCA_964246945.1 uncultured Solirubrobacteraceae bacterium
CCGCGCACTCCCCCCCCTCGCCCACCGCCCCGCCCCGCGCCGGCCGCGCCTGGGGGGGCGGCGCGCCGGCGACGGTGCTCGGGCTGCCGGCGGCGAACCTGCCCACGGTGAGCGAGCAGATCCCACTGCACCCGCACGCGATCGACCTCGCCGACCAGCACGCGACCCTGGCCGCCATCACCCGCGAGACGGCGACGCTGCACGGTCACGGCATCGTGCTCGGCTCGCAGCTGCCGGCGCTGATCGCGGCCGCCGATCATCAGCGCGACGCAATGCGGACGATCGTCGCCATCGCCGCGATCCAGCTCGTGCTGCTCGCGGTGTGGGTGCTCGCCGGTCAGCTCGTGCGCTCCGGCGACGCCCGGCGCGCCGAGGCGCGGGTCGCCCGGCTGCGCGGGTTCTCACCGGGCAGCCTGCTGTGGGTCACCGCCGCCGAGCCCGGGGTGCTGTGCGCGCTCGGCGCGGTGCTCGGCGTGGCGCTCGCGTGGGCGGTGGTGCTTGCCGTCCGGGCGAGTCTGCTCGTCGCCGGCTCAGCGATCGTGTTCGACACCCCGACGGTGCTCGCGCTGGGGCTCGTGCTGCTCGCGATCGTGGCCGCGCTCGGCCTTGGGACGCTGCGACTGCTGCGCGGCGCCGAGCTCGCCCCGGGGGCGACCCGCAGCTCGCCGGCGGTCTCCTCGGTCGGCCTCGCCGTGGACGCGGTGCTCGTCGTGCTCGCGATCGTCGCCCTCGTCGCCCTCGGCACCACCGGCGCGCTGCAGGGCCACACCGACCCGGTGGCCGCCGCCGCCCCCGGGCTGATCGCGCTCGGGACCGCGGTGCTCGCCTACCAGATCATCCTGCTCGCGTGCCGGCTCGGGGTGGCGCGCACCACTGGCTCGCGACGGGTCGCCGGGTTCCTCGCCCTGCGCCAGACGGTGCGCCGGCCCGGGGTGCTGCGCCAGGCGCGGGTGCTCGTGATCGCGCTCGGCCTCGCCTGCTTCGCCACCGCCGCGTGGTCGCTCGCGCGCACCAACCGCTCCACGGTCGCCCGCTTCCAGGTGGGTGCCGACCGGGTGGTGTCCGTCGCCCCGGTGAGCCCGGCGCGGCTGCAGCAGGCGGTCGCGAAGATCGATCCGCGCGGACGCGATGCGATGGCCGCCATCGAGGAGCGCACGTCGAGCACGACGCTGCTCGCCGTCGACGCCGCGCGCCTGCCGGCGATCGCCGCCTGGCCGCATGGCATCACCCGCGAGCGGGTCGCGGAGCTCGCCCGCCGGCTCGCCCCGGCGAGCGCACCGGTGGTGAACCTGCCCGGCGGGCGGCTGCGCCTCACCGCGAGCACCGGCGGATCGACGATCGGACGCCTGCGCGAGGTGGCGCTCGCCGCCTGGGTGTTCAGCCCCTCCGGCGGCACCTCGATCGTCTCCCTCGGCCCGCTGCGCGCCGGCGACGCGACGTACTCGGCGAGCCTCGCCGCGGAGTGTCCGGGCGGCTGCCGGCTCACCGGGCTGGGTCTGGTGCCGGCGAGCGCCGGTGCGAGCCCCGCGGCCGGCTCGGTGCGGGTGCGGGTGAGCGCACTCGCCGGTGCGCACCCCGGGAGCACCATTGCGGCCGACCTGCGCCCCTCCGGCTGGCGGGCGAGCAGTGCGGGCGTCGGCCTGGAGCCGGACGGCCTCACCTTCACGGCGAGCGCCGCCGCGATCGCCGCCGACAGCGGGGCGAGCGGTACCTCGACCGCGCCGATGGTGTCGGTCGCCGACCGGCCGCGGACGATCCCCGGGGTCGCCACCGCCGAGCTTGAGCAGATCAACAGCTCGGGGAGCGGCCCGCTGCCCACCGAGGGCCTCGATGGCGACCCGATCGGCATCGCCGCCACCGCGAGCGCCACCGCCCTGCCCCGGGTCGGCGCCGACGCGCTGCTCGTCGACCTGCCGCTGCTCGCCCGCGCCCAGGTCGGGCCGACCTCCCCGTACATCACCGACGAGGTGTGGCTCGGCTCCCGCACCCCGGCGCACGTGCTCGCCCGGCTGCGGGCGGCGGGCCTGCACCCGACCGCGGTGGCGAGCTCGGCCCAGGTGTTCGCCGCGCTGCAGCGCACCGCCCCCGCCCTCGCCGACGACTTCCTGCTGTTCGCGGCGATCGCCGCGCTGCTGGTCGCGGCCGCGAGCACCCTGGGGGCGCTCGGGGCGACGACCCGGGAGCGCGCCACCGAGCTCACCTCCCTGCACGTCGCGGGCGTGGGCCGCCCCGCACTCGCGCGGGCGCTCGGGCTGGAGACGGTGATCCTGCTGCTCACCGCGGTGTGCGGCGCCGGGGCCGGCGTGCTCGCGGCGCGGCTCGCCGTCCCCTCGCTGCCCGAGCTCGTCACCGCGCAGCTCGCCCCGCTCAGCGACGCGCTGCCGCCGCTGCCGATCGTCATCGTCTCGCTCACCGTGATCGCCGCCGTGGCCCTCGCCTCGAGCGCCGTCGGCGCCGTCCTGTTCGCCCGCATGTCCCCGGCCCTGCTGCGCACCGCGCCTGACGATGTCTCCGGCTGAGCTCATTGCCCCGGCGACCGGCGCCGAGGTGGTGTGCGCCGGGGTGGTGCACATCTACGACTCCGAGGGGGCGCCGATCGTCGCCCTGCGCAACGTCGACCTGCGGGTCGGCGCGGGCGAGATACTCGCCGTGATCGGCCCCTCGGGCTCGGGCAAGTCGACGCTGCTCGCGCTGCTCGGGGGCCTCTTGCAACCAACCGCGGGCTCGATCTTCATCGGCGAGCAGGACATGGCCCGGCTCGACGGTCGCGGCCTCGCCCGGCTGCGCGCCACCGAGCTCGCGCTGCTGCTCCAGGATCCGCTGCAGAACCTGCTCGTCTACGCGACGGCGCTCGAGAACCTCGCGTTCGCCCAGCGCGGCGCCCGACGCCGGGGCTGGCCGCTGCGGTGGTCAGCGGACGAGCTCGTCGAGGCGTTCGGCCTCCAGGCGCTCGCCCGGCGTCCGGTGTACCGGGCCTCGGGCGGAGAGCAGCAGCGGGTGGCGATCGCCAGCGCGATGGCGACCTCGCCGCGGGTGCTGCTCGCCGACGAGCCGACCGCGCGCCTGGATCGCGCCGGGCGCGACGCGGTGATCGCGAACCTGCGCCGCGCCCACGAGCTGAGCGGCGCGACGGTGATCATCGTCACCCACGACACGACGCTCGCCGAGGCGCTGCCGCGGACACTCGGGATCGCCCACGGGGTGGTCGGCTCCGAGCGCCGTGCCGGGCGCCGGTACGCGGTGGCCGGCCGCGACGGCAGCGTGCAGCTGCCCCCCGAGATCGCCGGCCAGTTCCCGGCCGGAACCGTGTTCGCGGTCACCGTCGAGGACGACACGGTGCAGTTGCAGGCCGAGCGGGGGTCCGACCCGGAGACGCCCAGCACCGGCGAGGATTCGCGATGAGCGTCGCCGAGCTGCGGGGGGTCGGCCTCGAGGTCCGCGGCGGCCCGGACGTGCTGCTGCGCGATCTCGACCTTGTCACCCGCGGGGGTGAGACGCTGGGGATCTGCGGGCCCTCGGCGTCGGGCAAGACGAGCCTGCTCCACTGCCTCGGTGGCCTCGCCCCGCTCGCCGGCGGCGAGCTGCTGCTCGACGGCCGCCCGGCGGTGCCGTGGCGCGACGCCGCCACCAGCTTCGTGTTCCAGAACCTGTGCCTGGTCCCGGTGCTGAGCGCCGAGGAGACCGTGGGGTTGCCGCTGCAGTCCGCGGGGGTCGCGAAGGGTGAGGTGCGCGCCCGCGCCGCGGGCACGCTCGAGCGCCTCGGCCTCGGCGACCATCTCCGCCAGCTCGTCGGCACCCTCTCGGGTGGCCAGCGCCAGCGGGTCGCGGTCGCCCGGGCGCTCGCCGCCGACCCCGACCAGCTGCTCGTCGGCGAGCCGACCTCGGCGCTCGACGAGCACTGGCGCGAGGTCGTCGTCGTCGAGCTGCGTGGCCAGGCGCGCCGGGGCGCGGTGGTGATTGTCGCCTCCGGCGATCCGGCGCTCACCGCCACCTGTGATCAGACCATCACCCTCGACCCGGCGCTCGCATAACCGGGCCGATCCGCACCGCTCTCCCACGACGCCGGCAGCTAACCGGCTGAGCCCGCTTCGCCCCAGGCGGTGGCCACGACGCTCCGCGGGCCCCCGCGGTCGCGGTGCTCGCACAGGTAGATCCCCTGCCAGGTGCCGAGCGCGAGGCGCCCGCCGTTCACCGGCAGGGTGAGCGTGGGGCCGAGCAGCGCCGCCTTCACGTGGGCGGGCATGTCGTCGTCGCCCTCCAGGGTGTGGGTCCAGTAGGGCGCCCCCTCGGGAACCGCCTGGTCGAACCAGCTCGCGAAGTCCTCGCGCACCTCGGGCGAGGCGTTCTCGCTGAGCGCGAGCGAGGCCGAGGTGTGCTGGATGAGCAGGCTGAGCATCCCCACCGCCATCTCGCGCAGCTCGGGCAGCGCGCTGTGCACGTCGCGGGTGACGAGGTGGAAGCCGCGCGGCCGGGGGTCGAAGGTGATCGCGCGCTGGACCCACATCAGTCGGGCACCCCGACCATCCGCGCCACCCGCATGTCGACCCGGCCGCCGCGCATCGGGACGCCCTCCCGGCGCAGGAGCGCCCGCTGGCGCTCACCCTGGGCCAGCGAGCCGTCGGCGCGCACGATCCGGTGCCAGGGGAGCTCGACGTCACGCGCCCCGGTGCTCGCGAGGACGGTCCCGGCGAGCCGCGGCGCGCCCGGCGAGACGTCCCCGTAGGTGCGCACGAACCCCTCGGGGACGGCG